>JAGOHT010000116.1 GCA_017996055.1 Alphaproteobacteria bacterium | reverse complement strand
CGACTGAGGGCGGGTATCTCGGTACTTTTCACGCGCTCGCCGCGCGGCTGCTGCGACCCTATGCCGAACGGGTTGGGCTCAAACCAAACTTTACAATTCTCGATACCGACGACCAGCTCCGGCTTATAAAGCAGCTGCTCGAAGCCGCTAATATCGACGAGAAAAAGGCACCCGCGCGGCTGGTGTTGGGTATTATCGAACGTTGGAAAGACCGCGGTTTGCGGCCGGAACAAGTACGGCACGAAACCGGTTCGTTGGCACAGGGCAAGCTGCCGCAGCTTTATGCCGCTTATCAGGACAGGCTGCTGACGCTGAATGCCTGCGACTTCGGGGATTTACTGCTGCATCAGCTGACCTTGTTGCAGCAGCATCCCGATGTGCTCACGACATTGCAGCAACGCTTTCGTTATGTGCTGGTGGACGAATATCAGGACACCAATGTCGCGCAATATCTCTGGCTTCGACTCCTGGTGCAGCAGCATAATAATATTTGCTGCGTGGGTGATGAAGATCAATCCATTTATGGCTGGCGTGGCGCGGAGATTGGCAATATTTTGCGCTTCGAAAGCGACTTCCCTGGCGCACAGGTTATCCGTCTGGAGCAGAATTATCGTTCCACCGGCCATATTCTTTCCGCTGCTGCTGCCCTCATTGCCAATAATCAGGCGCGGCTGGGCAAAACCTTATGGACGGAGGCCGAGGCGGGCGAGAAGGTGCGGATACGCGGCGTCTATGATGGGCAGGAAGAAGCACGCTGGGTCGGCGACAGTATTGAGGCATTGCAGCGCCGTGGTATTTCGCTCGGCGAAATCGCCATCATGGTACGCGCCGGATTCCAGACTCGCGCCTTTGAAGAGCGCTGCATCGCGCTCGGCATTCCCTATCGGGTCTTGATTGGTGCGCGCTTCTATGAACGGCAGGAAATCCGCGATGCCCTTGCTTATCTACGCGTGGTGGCCGCGCCGGAAGATGATTTGGCCTTTGAGCGCATCATCAATTTGCCGAAGCGGGGCATCGGGCCAAGCGCGCTGCAGCAGCTCTATCAGTTTAGTCGTGCGTCAAATTGTGCGCTTACCGTGGCAGCAGAACGGCTGTGCGAAACTGATGAGCTGAAACCTAAACTGCGCAGCACATTGCGTGAACTGATGGGCCTCATCGCGCGCTGGCGGCAGCTGCTCGCTGATATGCCTCATGCTGAGGTTGCGCAAATCGTGCTCGACGAGTCGGGCTATACCGGTATGTGGCAGGCCGACAAAGCGCCGGAAGCACCTGGTCGGTTAGAGAATTTGAAAGAGCTCGTGGCGGCGATGGCCGAATTCCCGACGCTGGCTTCTTTCCTGGAGCATGTCAGCCTGGTGCTGGAGCAAGCAGGCAATGAGGATGGCGAACAAATCACCATAATGACCTTGCATGGTGCCAAAGGGCTGGAATTTGAACATGTGTTTTTGCCGGGCTGGGAAGAGGAAGTTTTCCCCTCGCGACGCACGCTGGACGAAAACGGCAATGCTGGGCTGGAGGAAGAACGGCGGCTGGCCTATGTCGGGATTACGCGGGCAAAACGCTGCGCCAATATTTCCTTCGCCGCGAGCCGCTTCATGCATGGCAGCTGGCTGGCGGCGATTCCGTCGCGCTTCATCGCCGAACTGCCAGCGCAGCATTGTGTGCGTGAGAATGCATTCGGTTATAGCGCGGGCGGTTATAGCTCCGCGCCGCAGCGTGAACGGGTCGCACCGCTGTTTCAGCAAATCCAGGCGACGCGCGCGCTGTCAAGTTACCGACGTCCGCCGGAGATTGAGGGCAAGGCCTATGAAGTAACTTCGCAGGGCCGCAGTTCGAGTGGCTTCACGGCCGGAGACCGCATCTTCCATCAGAAATTCGGTTATGGCACGGTCAAGCGCGTTGACCACGACAAGCTCGATATTCTGTTTGATAAAGCTGGGCAGAAAAAAGTGGTCGATAGCTTCGTCATGGCAGCGGAGCAGGCAGGATAATTCGATATGACGCAGTTGTGGCAAATTCGCTTTGATGTTCCGGCTGAGGTTGTTGAGTCCTTCGCCGCGCTTTTTGATGAAGAGGCTTTGGCGCTGAGTGTGCAGAACCCGCCGCGAAAGGCTGCGGCAATCATCGAGGCGATCTACGACATGCCGCCAGAGCTTGCCGTTTGTCAGGCGCGCGTCAGCCATTTGGCGCAGCAGCAGGGGTGTGTGGCACCGGTCTGCACGCTCACTCGATTAGCGCCGGAGAATTGGCTGCACAAAGTGGCGGAATCATTGCCGCCGCGGCGGATTGGCAATCTGACGATTTATGCCGCGCATGCCGCTGCGCAGGTGCCGTTTTTTCATCCACGTTTGCAAATTGAAGCGGCGACGGCCTTCGGCACGGGCGAGCATCCCTCGACGCAGATGTGTCTGCACCTGTTGCAAACGGTGTTGCGCGCCGAGCGTCCACGACGGGTGTTGGATATCGGTTGCGGCTCCGGCATTCTGGCGCTTGCGGCGGCGCGTCTGGCGCATCGCCGGGTGTGGGCCGTCGATTGCGACGGCGAGAGCGTGCGACTGACGCGGCATAACGCGCAGGTTAATGGGCTCGCTGCCAATATTCACGCATATCAGGGGCAGGGCTATGCGGTGCGGATGGTGCGCCGCTACCGGCCTTATAATTTAGTGTTTGCGAATATTTTTGCCCGTCCGTTGATGGCGCTGGCGGCGGATTTACGGGCGCATCTCGCGCCGGGCGGATATGCCATTCTCGCCGGTCTGTTGACTAGCCAGGCGCCGGCGGTGTACGCGGCGCACAGAATGCAACGGCTGCATCTGGTGCAACAGCTGCGGCAGGATGAATGGTCGGCCTTGCTGCTGCGGAAGGAAGCGCGATGAATGTTTTTGCAGAACGGTTGGCGGCTTTGCGCACGGCGCTCGCTGCGCAGCAGCTGGACGGCTTTATTCTGCCGATGGCGGATGCTTACTTGAATGAATATCTGCCGCCCTCTGAGCAGCGCATCGCTTTTCTTACCGGCTTCAGTGGTTCGGCAGCGGTCGTCGTGGTGTTGGCCGACAAGGCTGCGTTCTTTACCGACAGTCGCTATACGCTGCAGGCGCAGCAGCAGGTGCCGAAGGAGTATTACATAATTCTTGATACGGCCAATAAACTGCCGCGCGATTGGCTGGCGGCGGAAATGCCTGCGGGAGCGCGTTTGGGTTATGACCCTTGGCTCCACGCAACGCAGGGGGTGCAGCGTCTCGCGAAAGCTGCGTCCGCCATAAGCCTGGTGCCGCTTGCTGTGAATCCGCTTGATGCGTTATGGGCAGAGCGTCCGGCCCCTCCCTGTGCGCCGATTTGCCTGCATGGGTTGGCATTTTCCGGACGCGAAAGCGCCGAGAAGCGTACCGCGCTGGCAACAGGTTTGGCAAAAAAGCAGGTGCAGACGCTGGTCTTGACCGATCCGTCCTCCATCGCCTGGCTGCTCAATGTGCGGGGTGGGGACGTGCCGCATAGCCCGCTGCCGTTGAGCTTTGCTTTGTTACAGGCGGATGCTTCGGTCGATTGGTTTGTTGATGCGCGTAAAATCAGTCCCGAACTTTGCGCTGTGCTGGGGGCTGCTATTCGTCCGCAGCCACCGGAGTCCTTTCTGCCCGCGTTGCAGGAGTTAGGGCAAGCGCAGGCGGCTGTGCAGCTTGATCCCGCGCTCTGTGCGGCCGCTATCACGACTGTGCTGAATGAAGCGGGGGCAAAAATTGTCGAGGCGGATGATCCCTGCATTTTGCCGCGCGCCTGTAAGAATCCGTTCGAGCAAGCGGGCACCATTGCTGCCCATCGCCGCGATGGCGGCGCTTTGGTGGCGTTCTTTGCCTGGCTGGCGCAACAGCCGGTTGGTTCGGTAACGGAGCTGCAAGCCGAGGCCAAACTGGAACATGAGCGAGCGAGGCAAAATCTTTTTGTCGGACCGAGCTTCGCGACCATTGCGGGCAGCGGGCCGCATGGTGCCATCGTGCATTACCGCGCCACAACAGAGACCGACCGCGCCTTACAGGCAGGCGAACTGTTTCTGCTCGATAGCGGCGGGCAATATCATGACGGCACCACCGATGTGACACGTACCATCGCGATCGGTGCACCGACACAAGAAATGCGCGCCAATTATACGCGCGTAGTGAAGGGGCATATTGCGCTCGCCGCCTTGCGCTTCCCGCCCGGCACCACGGGGGCAGAGATTGATGTGCTCGCGCGGCAGTTTCTCTGGGCGGCGGGGTTGGATTATGGCCACGGCACAGGTCATGGGGTCGGCAGTTACCTGAACGTGCATGAAGGGCCGCAGGGGATATCGCGCCGCGCCAATACTGTTCTGTTGCCCGGCATGATACTGTCCAACGAGCCGGGCTATTATCGCGCTGACCATTACGGCATCCGATTTGAAAATCTGATGCTAGTGACGGAACCCAGCGTGCCGGAGGGCGGGGAATTGCTGATGCTGGGGTTCACGGTGTTGACGCTGGTACCCCTTGACCGCGTCTTGCTCGATGCGACACTGCTGACTCCATCGGAGCGCGCCTGGATCGATGCTTATCACGCCCGCGTGCGGGCAGAACTCACCGAGCTTAGTCCGGACGCGAGGGGCTGGCTCTGGGCGGCTACGGCACCGCTCTAAGCGCAAACCCGTTAGCGGAATTCCTGCCAGTGGCAACTGGCGGGCGCAGGGGCTGCTCCGGCATGGACGCCGTCTGTGATGAGTTGCGTTACCCGTTCATCTTCAAGGTAGCCGCTATGGGCGGTGAGCGGGTCAGCGAAGCTCGTCGCGCCGAATATATCCTTCTCCGCAGCGACATTCATGCTGACATTGACGAGCTCGGTGCAGAGGCGGCTATCGAGCGTCGTGCGGGCGAAATCCTCGCGCACAGGGTATGACAGAATATCGTTGGGGTCGCTGATGGCAACGACGCGCAGCTGGCCGAGGATGCGTTGCCCGGCACGTAGGGCATCAGTGCCACAGAAATCCTGCAGCTTGTCGGTGAGGATTTGCGGCGAACGTCCTAGCTGCAGCAGCGGCAGCTGGTTTGACAGCATGAACACGGTGAATTCTTTGTCGCGTAAAACATGCTGCACCGTGTGCACCTTAGGGCTACCCGGATTCTGCGCCATTTGCCGGGCGAAAGACTGAATCGTATCAATCGTGATCAGGCTGCCCAGGCTGTGGGTGATAAAATAGGCGCGATCCTGTGCCAGCGTGGCATAATTCGTTTGCGGCCAGTCATCACAGCGGTGCGCACCACTTTCCGGCAAGTCGGCCCAGCGGTTGCCCAGCATCCAGCAGGTTGCCTGTTTGACTGCATCGGTAATCAGTGGCTGCCCAGCGCCCATATAGATCAGCATGTCCGGCACGGTCCCGTTGATGAAGCTTTTGAGCGTTCTATTAATGCCAGCGCGCTTCAGGCCGTCATTGTTTTGCGAGTCATAGGCCAGTTGCTCTTTCTGCGCTTCGGTCAGCCCAGCCCAGGTCAGCTCATAAAACAGCAACGTGCGCTTTTGCGCCGCATCGGTGTGGCGCGTGATGGTCAGCGTGGCGGGATGGCCAGTTCTGGCGAGAGACGGATTGCTGATGGTGATGGTCTTATGCTCGGCATTTGTGATGTTGAGGCCAAGCGCCAGCGTAATCCCGTCACGGAAGCGGTTGGCATAGCCAGGCAGGTGTGTGCCAATCCCATGCACCATCAGCACTTTGGTGACGCCGCCGGCTTGGCTTTGCTGATCCAGACTTTGCCGCAGCCCGTCAAAGGCCGCGCCTTGAATGGAGCATTGCCGCAGATCATCGGTTTTCTGCTCCAGCAACGCCTCTGCGACGCCCTTGGAAATGCTGGTGCAGCCGGTGGGCAAGAAGGCCAGGAGCAGGAAAATGCGGCACAGCCGTCGCGTACAACGCTGCAATGTCAATTTTTGCATGGAGGGAAGCTCACGGAGTAAGAACTTTATAATTGGATACGACAACTATAACCTTTGGCACTTGCCGCGTCTGCTCAAATAAACCATAGGCTGGGGCGAGTTCCTGCCAGAAGCTATACCATTTGTCTTTTTGCGCCGCGGCTAGACGTTCTACTGTGAGACGAAAGGGAAAAATATGGATAGGGATGGAACCTTGCCCATGCCTGAAAGCTAATTTCACCTGCGTGTAAATCTCTTCAATCGGCGCATCGCCCATCGCGAAGCAGCCGATGGAAACGCAGTTGCCATGCACCATGATGTAATCGCCGGTGCGGCCATGCGCGCGATCATAGGCATTCGGGTAACCAACATTCATGGCCAAGTGAAAACGGCTTTTGGGATTGAGGCTGCGTGCCGTGAGGCTGTAAAATCCTTCCGGTGCCTGATTATCGCCCTCGAGAAGTTTTGGTCCCAGTGTTCCGGAAAAAGTGCAGATGGGGTAGGTTTTGAATAAAGCATATGTGCCGGATGAGTTAGCACGCCAGATTTCTAGCTCAGAGGTTTCTTTGAAGATGCGCAGGTAAAGCGGACTGCTTATTGCGAAGCCTTTCGCCTCTATCTCGTAAGCAAGTCGTTGCGCAACTTTCTGCGGCTCATAGGGCGTCAGTTTGATGATGCTCTTGGCTAGCGCGCCCCCAGCCAAGAGGATGAAAACGGGGCAGACAAAAACGGCACAGCGCCAACCCGCTTCGAGCGGCCGTTGTCGACGTTCAGCCACTTGACCGTTCCGATCCTGACCTGCTGGAACGGCTTTGTGCCACACCCATGCCGAGGATTGCGGCAAAGGTGACCGAGACGGCCGGTACTTGCAGACTGAAATCGAGAATGGAGTGCAGCCCTTCCTGAGTCAGTACGGCGAGCGCCAGGACAGGGAAGATGCCGTCCTTGCGCCGTGTGACCATGCCATAGGCGCAGCGCCAGGCGAGGAGACCCATGCCGAGGAACCAGAGGCCTGCCGCCGGTATGCCCAAATCCATCATCATTTCGAGATATTCGTTATGCGCTTCCTGGAACCAGCCGACGACGGAGCTGTCGCGGAACATATGGAAAGCGGCATCAAAATTCCCTAAACCATAACCAAACCAAGGGTTTGCCTTGATGGCCTCCCAGGTCAGTTTATATACGCCAACCCGCATATCGAGATCTTCGCTCACCATGTTGGCGTTGAGCCGTTCAATCAGCATATTGCCGCCTATGAGTAAGCCGCCGACACCGATAGCAGCCAGAACGACGATGGTGCCAAAGAGACGCAACAACGGCATGTTCTTATTGATGG
>JAGOHT010000115.1 GCA_017996055.1 Alphaproteobacteria bacterium | reverse complement strand
CTGCACTGGGCCGCTATCCTTGCCCTTGGCTTCTGGGTCGCGGTCAACCAGCTCGATAATCGCCATGCTGGCGGCGTCGCCGTAGCGGATGCCCGCCTTAAGCACACGGGTGTAGCCGCCCGGGCGCTTACCATAACGATCAGCCAACGGGCCGAACAGCTTGGCGACCATATCGTCGTTACGCAGCATCGCGAAAGCGCGGCGACGGTTGGCGAGGCCACCCTTCTTACCGAGCGTAATCAATTTTTCAACCACGCTACGCAGTTCCTTAGCCTTCGGCAGCGTCGTCTTGATCTGCTCATGCTTGATGAGAGCAGCCGACATATTCGAGAACATCGCCTTACGGTGCGATGAGGTAACGCCGAGTTTACGGCCTGACATGCCATGACGCATGGTGCTTCTCCTTCTCTTGCATGAACGCGCGCGCGCATTCGGTTTCAACGAACCTCCGCCTGCTTTGGTTCACACCATCAGCAGTACGGTCGGCACTTCTCCACCCCGGCACCCGCCGGAGCGGAATTCTCAGAATGGCTCTTCGAGACGCTTGGCCAAATCTTCGATATTTTCCGGCGGCCAGTTCGTCACTTCCATACCGAGGTTCAGCCCCATCTGCGCTAGAACTTCCTTGATCTCGTTCAAGCTCTTGCGGCCAAAGTTCGGCGTGCGCAGCATTTCCGATTCCGACTTCTGCACCAAATCGCCGATATAGACGATATTGTCGTTCTTGAGACAGTTAGCGGAACGCACGGAAAGCTCCAGCTCGTCAACCTTACGCAGCAGATTGCGGTTGAAGGGCAGCGCGCTTTCGGCCTGCTCTTCGCGCGCCGCAGCGGTCGGCTCTTCGAAGTGGATGAAGATTTGCAGCTGGTCTTGCAGGATACGCGCAGAAATCGCCACGGCATCTTCCGGCGAGATTGCGCCGTTGGTCTGCACATCGATGGACAGCTTGTCATAGTCGGTGACTTGACCAACGCGGCTGTTCTCAACCTTGAAGCCGACCTTCTTGACCGGGCTGAACAGCGCATCAATTGGAATCAGGCCAATCGGCTGGTCTTCCTTGCGCGACATGGCGGCGGGGACATAACCCTTGCCAGTCTCGACCGTCATTTCGATGTTGAGATGCGCACCTTTATCGAGCGTGCAGATCACCAGTTCCGGGTTCAGCACTTCGATATCCGACGACAGCTCAATCTGCTTTGCTGTGACTTCGCCGGGGCCGGTGGACTTCAGGCGAATCTTGCGCGGGCCTTCGCTGTGCATCCGGAGCGCCAGCCCCTTGATGTTGAGGATGATGTCGGTGACATCTTCGCGGACACCGGGAACCGACGAGAATTCGTGCAACACACCGTCAATCTGGACGGAGGTGACGGCAGCACCCTGCAGCGAGGACAGCAGCACACGGCGCAGGGCATTGCCCAGCGTCATGCCAAAGCCACGCTCCAAAGGTTCAACAACAATCGTCGCCTTGCGGTGTTGGTCGCCACTGGCATGAAGGGTCTTGGTGCCCGAAATCAGAGATTTCCAATTCTTTTGCAGCATCGTATTCACTCCTGCGCGATGAGGATTGCGTCCCGCATACGGGACGATAAAAAAATAGCTCGGCGTTTTAGACGCGGCGACGCTTCGGCGGACGGCAGCCGTTGTGCGGAATGCCCGTCACGTCACGGATCGAAGCGATCTGGAAACCAGCGGTCTGCAAACCACGCAGCGCCGATTCACGGCCTGCACCGGGGCCCTTCACTTCGACTTCCAGAGAACGCATGCCGTGTTCCATGGCCTTACGACCTGCATCTTCCGCCACCAGCTGCGCGGCATACGGCGTGGAACGCCGCGAGCCCTTGAAGCCAACGCCACCCGCTGCGCCCCAGGCAATCGTGTTGCCCTGCGAATCGGTGATGGTGATGATGGTGTTGTTGAAGCTCGCATTAACATGCGCGACGCCCGCAACAATGTTTTTACGTTCCTTACGCTTGGTGCGCGTTGCCGCTGCGGCCTTGGCGCTGTCCTGCTTAGCCATGTTGGTTCCGTTCTGCTGAGGTTATTTCTTGGTGGCGATTTTCTTGCCGGCAATCGGACGCGCCGGGCCCTTGCGGGTGCGGGCGTTCGTATGCGTGCGCTGACCGCGCACAGGCAGACCCTTACGATGACGCAGACCGCGATAGCAGCCCAAATCCATCAGCCGCTTGATGTTCATCGAAACTTCGCGACGCAGGTCACCTTCGACGCGATAGTGCGCGTCGATGAATTCACGGATGCGCAGCACTTCGGCATCAAGCAACTGGTTGACGCGCTTGGCGGCCGGAATGTTAAGGCTCGTGCAGATATTCTCCGCAAACTTGGGCCCAATGCCATGAATATACTGCAGCGCGATGATTACGCGCTTTTGGGTTGGAATATTGACACCAGCAATACGCGCCACGAACTTCTCCCTTGAGACAACGGCAATGGCCCGTCTGCCCTGATCCCCACGACCAGTAAAGCACGGGTTGCCCAAAAACTTTCGGCAGTCTATTCTGCCGGAAGCGGGCAATATACGGCGCGGCGCGGGGAAGTCAAGCGCAGGAATCCGCTTTCCTCAGGGATTTTACCCTGCCCGCAGCGGCACAGGGCAGCTACAGGCAAACATAACGGAATCGGAGTGATTATTATGCGTATTAACCAATACCTGCAAGCCATTGGTCTTGTTCTTTTACTTGCTGGGTGTGAGTCCGCCACCACGACGCCTGCTGCACCTATCATGCAAAAGGAGGCACCAATCTCCACCATAGCACCCAAACAAAGCACTGGGATGATCGGCATCACCGGTTATACCTGCGGTGCCGATATTAACCTGTCAAAGAGCATGACCTGCCCACAAGCATGCAGTGATCGGGGCATTGACGCCAGCAATTCCGGCAAACCGCCCTGCATGGAAAGCGGCGATTGTATGCTGGTGATTACGGGTGCGAATGCCTGCCAGTGCTGCGTGAAAAAATAAGTAGCCTAAAAAACTGTGGCGGCCATTTGGCCGCCACAGTGAATAATGCTTGTGCACGAAATTAAGCGCTCTTCTTCAGCTTCGGCTTGGCGGCTTTCGCTTCAGCTTCCGCGTCCATCTTGTCCGGCATGGCGCGCAGCTCTTCCGGCGTTACCGACTTTTCCGTCACGGTCGCCTGCGTGATGACGTAATCGACAACTTTTTCTTCCAACAGCGGCGCACGCAAACGGTCAAGTGCACCTGGCGTCTTGGTGAAATAGTCGAAGACTTCCTTTTCCTGGCCGGGATATTGCCGCGTCTCGGCAATCAGCGCCTCACGCAATTCAGCAGGCTCGACCTTGATGTCCTTCTGCTTGCCAACTTCCGCGAGCAACAGCCCCAAGCGTACGCGCCGCTCCGCGATCGTACGATACTCCGCCTTTTGCGTATCTTCGTCTTTGCCTTCGTCTTCTGTCAGCGTGACACCACGCCCACGCTCTTCCTGCACGCGATCCCAAATCGCGCCAAATTCGGCATCAACCATTCCCTGCGGCACAGGGAAATCATGCGCGTCGGCCAATTGGTCGAGGAGTTGGCGCTTCATGATTTCGCGCGTCAACTGGTCATAGTCGGCCTGGATGCGTTCCAGAACCTTGGCGCGCAAGGCCGCGATCGTTTCAAACCCGATTTCGGCGGCGAGCGAGTCATCGAGCGTCAGAACGCCATGCGCCATGATGTCCTTGACCATCACCTTGAATTCCGCCGGCTTCCCAGCAAGTTCCGCCGCATGATAGGTTTCCGGGAAAGTCACCTTAATCAGGCGTTCGTCACCTTTCTTGGCGCCGACCAGTTGGTCTTCAAACGTATCGATGAAAGACTTGGTGCCTAACTCCAGGCGATGATCTTCGCCTTTCATACCTGGATGCGGCTTGCCTTCCGTCGTGCCTTCAAAATCGATGAGCAACACATCGCCTGTCTTAGCGGCGCGTGCTTCTGTAATAGGCTGTGGACCGCGGGTCTGCTTCGCCATGCGCTTAATCATCGCATCTACTTCTTCTTCAGTCGCCTTGGCCTGAAGCTTATCCAGCTTCGCCTGCTTGAAATCACCGGGCTGCACGTCGGGCAGCACTTCAAACGCCACGGTGAAGGAAATCGGCGCACCGGCTTTCGGCTCATCAAGGTCAATCTGCGGACGCATCGCGGGGCGCAGCTTGCGGTCGGCAATCGCCTTGTCGGTTGCGGCGGAAACAGCCTTTTCGATGATTTCGCCACGCACTGCTTCGCCATATCGCTTTTGCAGTACAGGCTGCGGCACCTTGCCCGGACGGAATCCGTCAATCCGCGCCGCTTTGCCAATTTCCAGCATTTTTTCAGCAATATTCTTTTCGATTTCAGCTGCTTCGATTGAAATCTTCAATGAACGCTTTAATTGTTCGGCCGGCATTTCCTGGACTTGCATGATCGTATCCCGTGCTTGTCTGATTTCTGAAAGGCAACGGCATAGCCCAAGGGCGGCATCAATGCAACCATTCGCGTCAAAACCGCCTTAAATCCTAGCTGCCGATGATTGGGCTTCCCCTGCAACCGAGCACAATCTATATCTATTCCGCCCTACCTCTTACACGCGCGGAGCGTCTTATGTTGCAGCGGTTTCTTGGCCTCAGCTTCCTGTTATTGCTGTCTTTTGCCACCACGGCTGCCGATGAGCCGGTCAAGGACGCCGCCTATAGTATAGTACGTTCTTATGAGACCCATATGCTGAATGCCGAAGGAGCTGATACCGCCAGCTACGAACGCGCCATCAAGGTGCTGAAGGACACGGCGATTGAAAGCATGAAGCAAACCTCCATCAGCTACAGCACGAGTGTGGAGAAAGGCGAGATTATTGCCGCTTACACGCAAAAACCGGATGGCCGTAAAATCGAAGTGCCTAAGGACAACTATCAGCTTGAGGTTAACAGCGGCAAGGATAAGGGCGCGTCGCCGGTCTATTCCGACTATACTACACTGGGCATCATTTTTCCGGACGTGGCTGTCAACGACACATTGGTTTTGCAATATAAGATTACGCAAAGCGAACCGATGTTCCCGAAGCACTATTCAGATTTCAGCAATTACAACCGCTCGCTCATCTATGAAGATGCGCGCGTGACCTATGATTACCCCACGAGCCTCCCTATCCGCTCCGAAGTCACTGGTTTGACGGAAAAGAGCAATGTCGAAAAGGATGGCCGCCGCGTCATCACCTGGACTTACCAGAACAAAAATCCGGTAAAAAGCAAGCGAGACGGCGCTTCAGTTTTCGATTTTGGCTCAGAGCCATCATATATCATCACAACCTTCCCTAGCTATGCCGCCATCGCCGAGGCTTATGGCGCGCGCGCCAAAGCGAAAGCTATCGTCACGCCACGCATCCAGCAACTCGCCGATACGATCGTCGGCAAGAAGACGGCGCCGCGTGAACAGGCCGCCGCGCTTTATGACTGGGTCGCGCAAACCATCACCTATGCTGGCAATTGCATCGGCGTCGGTGCCGTGGTGCCCCGTGACCTTGATTTCGTTCTCGACAACAAAATGGGCGACTGCAAAGACCATGCAACGCTGCTGCAAGCATTACTCATGGCCAAGAAGATTGAAAGCACGCAGGCCCTCATCAATGCCGGTGCAGTCTTCCGGCTACCGAAGTTGCCCGCCGTTATGGTCGTCAACCACGTCATCAATTACATCCCCAGCCTCGATCTTTATCTCGACTCAACATCGGAAGTCATGCCGTTTGGCGTCCTGCCTCATGGCATCGCGGGTAAGCCAGTGCTGCTGGTTGATGGTTATATGGATGGCACCAAAACGCCGATGCCACCGAAGCACTCTGACAGCCAGACCGTGACCAGCCATATCGAAATTAAGACTGATGGCTCCGCCACCGGTACGGTTGAAGCTCTCTTGCGCGGCGAGGCGGCGTTACGCGCCTATACGGCGTTCAAGAAGATTACGCCGAGCCAGGAGGAAGAATTCCTCAAAAATATGCCGAAGCGTTATCACTATGATGGCAAGCTGACGCTTGACCGTTCCGACAAAGGTAATACACCAGAACACATGAAGCTGGTCTTTAAGTTCGACGTAAAGAAATTTCTTGAGCTTGGGAGTGCTGGTGGATTCTATATTTACCCGCTCTTTGTCGAACCGATGATGCAGCAGATCGTGGCGCGCGCCAGCGGTAGCGAGGATGAAACAGTCTATGACTTCGCCTGTCGCGACGGGCTGCTGGAAGAGACCTACACCTATATCCTGCCGAAGACCGTGAAGATCCTCGCCGTGCCGGAAAATCTGCAGGTGAAGAACGACGTCATCAGCTACAACGCCACCTATGCACAGGATAACAACACAATCAAAGTGCACCGCCTATATGACGACAGCACAGTCGGCCCCGTTTGCACACCAAAGATCGCGGCCTTATATAAGGAAGCTGCTGAAAAAGTCCGTCCCAACCTCAAAGCGCAGATTGTGTATCAATAATGAGTCTGAACCTCACGCCACGCGCGCAATATGCTCTGGAAGATTATGTCACCAAACATGGCCAGCCCGTGCGGCTGTCCATCAACCCCGGCGGCTGTTCTGGTTTTGATATTGCCTTTGCTTCCGGCACAACCGAGCCCGACGATTTGCGCTTCGGTGACAGCGGCGAACTGATTATTGACCCGGTTTCTCTGAGCCTCATCAGCGGGGCGACGGTGGATTACCTTGACCAAATTGGCAAAGAGGGCTTTGTCGTCGAGCAAATTCCCAATATGGAAGCGCGTTGTGGCTGCGGGAAATCTTTCAGCGTCACGGAAAGCTAATCTTGCCGGTTATCGCCACCTGGAATGTTAACTCAATTAAGGTTCGGCTGCCGTTGCTCCAGCAATGGCTGGCCTCCGTGCAGCCTGACGTTGTGTTGCTGCAAGAATTGAAATGCCAGTCAGAGGCATTTCCCCGCCTGGAAATTGAGGCAATGGGCTATCACGCTGCGGTCGTCGGGCAAAAAACTTATAACGGCGTGGCCATCCTGAGCAAAACACCATTGACCATCACGCGCGAATCTCTGCCGGGCGATGAAGCCGACAGCCAGGCACGCTATCTTGAAGCAAAGTTTGGCGACCTGACCGTAGCGGCGCTCTATCTGCCAAACGGGAACCCCATCCTGGACGAGAACGGTCAGGCACACGAAAAATTCACCTACAAGCTAAGCTGGCTGGAGCGCTTCCACCAGCACGTTAGAAGCTTGCTGGCAACCGAGCAACCCTGCATTTTCGGCGGCGACTACAACATCATACCGCAGACCGAGGATGTCTATGATC
>JAGOHT010000114.1 GCA_017996055.1 Alphaproteobacteria bacterium | reverse complement strand
CATTTGGGTATTGCCGCGCCTTTTCGATATCCTTCACCGTAACCAGGCCGATGCAACGATAAGCATCATCAACCACCAGCAGCTTCTCAATACGGTTCTGGTGCAGCAGCTTTTTTGCTTCATCGCTCGCCACACCTTCACGCACAGTGATGAGATTCTTCCTGGTCATTAGCTCGCTGACCGGCTGCTGCATATTATTTGCGAAGCGGACATCACGGTTGGTGAGGATGCCAACCAGCTTGCCAGAAGGCTGCTCAACCACCGGAATGCCTGAGATTTTGAAATCGGCCATCAACCGCAGTGCGGAGACCAGCGGCGCATCAGGCTCAATCGTGATGGGGTTGACCACCATGCCAGACTCATAGCGCTTGACACGCTTCACTTCCTCGGCCTGTTCCTCTGGCGTCATGTTGCGGTGTATGACGCCGATGCCACCCGCCTGCGCGAGCGCAATAGCTAGGCTCGATTCGGTCACGGTGTCCATCGCGGCGGAGAGCAGCGGGATGCCGAGGCGGATGCTTTTGGTCAGCTGCGTGCCGGTATCGACATCGGCGGGCAGTACGTGCGATGCCTGCGGCACCAGCAGGACATCATCAAACGTATAAGCATCGCGGAAACGGGAAAAGGCGGGGACGGCAACGGCGGTCATGGCGCAACTTTCACAAACAAGGGTGATTACAAGTTGCAGCGCACTATAACCAATGCAGGGACGAACGCCAAATCTTGTTTTGCCGGATTTTGGCAAAAGAATTTCTCGCAGAAAGGGGCTTGCCGCCCTGGGTTTTAACGCCTAATTGTTGTGGGTTTGCAGTCGATTGGGCGCGCAGCGCCGCAGGGAGTTTGACGAATGATAAATCTCGAATGGCAGGATTTGGACGACAGCGCCGCCGCCAAGCTGGTCGAGGCGGTCAATGGCGAAGCGCCCTTCCAGCTGCCCAAGGGCAAGACCACTGTGAAGGTTGCCACCGTGCCCTTCTATGAAGAATATAAGTTCTACAGCCTGACAGATACCACGCTGCCCGCGCCCAACGAGCGCTTCATGCTCTACAAGCCCGGCGACATCAATCTAATGAACTGGACGAACGAGCCGATTTATCGCGTCAACGACAAAGCGCCGATCAAGCTCGACCGTAAGACCGTCGTCATCTATGCCAAATTCTTCTTCCATTATGTGCGCGGTCAGCTTGGCCGTTTCATCATCGTGGAAAAGCCAGAAGAAGTGAGCTGGCTCGCCGCCGCCAGCGCCGAGGAAAAAGCCAAGGTCAACGAGAAGCTGTTGCCGCTCGCCTATAAGGGCATTGGCCGCGACAATCTCTTTACCCTCACCGGCACCGTCGTCTTCAAGAATGCGCTGTTCCGCACTGATATCAAAATCGCGCCGATGGAAATGGACGCTTTCGACAGCGAGATGAATGAGAACGAGCATTTCACCATCGGGCAGATGAAGCTGACCAATGAAGAACTGCTGCTGGAAGATTTGAATATTCCTGTTGACCCACCGCCGGGTGAGTTTGGTTAAGTTCTCGCTAAAACCATTCGGGGCGTTGCCATGCAACGCCCCTTTTATTTTGTGCCTGTTCTTAGAACTACACCTGCCTTAGGCGGCCTTGCCCGACAGGCCTGCTTCAATCCATTCCTTAAATGCCGCCTTGGGTAGCGCGCCAACGCGCGACGCGACGACCTTGCCATCCTTGTAAAGCTTGAAGGCTGGAATCTGCGTGATGCCGGCTTTGCTGGAAGCGACCGGCGCTTCTTCAACATTCATCTTCGCAACCGTCACCGTCGCGGCCATTTCAGCAGCCAGCTCTTCCAGCATCGGCGCGGCGGCGCGGCAGGGCGGGCACCATTCTGCCCAAAAATCGACCAATACTGGCTTATCAGCCCGCATGACATCGGTCTCAAAATTCGCATCGGTCACGGTAATTGTGTTTTGCCCCATAGCAGGCTCCCTGTTTTGACTATAGCCTTAATCTAGGGCGTGCCCTGCACAGGGTCAAGTATTGGCGGCGACGTGTCCCAACCCTAACGTTTCGCCATCATCGGGAACTTCCTGCAAAGTCGCGGTAAAAGTCCAGAGCAGGAAGCAGCGCACCGGCAATTGCGGGTAAATCTCCTGCAGCAAGGCACGATATGCCGCCATTTGTTGGCGATAGGCCGAGGGCACGGCAGCGGGCGGCGGGCGATTAGTCTTGTAATCAATGATCAAAATCTCCTGCGGCGTGATAACCAACCGGTCAACCTGACCATTCACCACCGCCTGCCTGCCGCCTGCGAGCGATAGCGTCCCGACCAGCGGCACTTCGGCGCGGCTCGCCGCCCCAAACAAAGGCGCCAGCACCGGATGCGCCAGCAGGCGCAGGAATTCCTCCGCCAGAATCGTCTGCTCTTCTGGCTGCAGCGCCGTGCCCACCAAAAATTGCGTGGTCGCCGCCAGGCGCGCACCTTCAGGCAGGGCGGGAACATATTGCAGCAACCGGTGCATCATCTGGCCACGCAACAGCGCGGCGCGCGCGTTGGCCGTGGCGGGTGAGACAACCGCAATGGGTGCCTCCAATTGCGATGGGCTGAGCTGCAGCAGCGCTGTTTCAATCGGCGCGGGCTGCCTCGCCCATGGCGGCAATGCGACAGCAGACCAATCGGGCGCTGCTTGCTGCATGATTGTTCCCACCTGTGGGTCAGCCCATTCCGCCAGAGGCTGTCCCGCACTTGCGCCATCCGCCGCTATGCCAAGGCCAGTGCGGATACGTTCATACCAACTTTCGCTGAAATCATTGGGCAGCTTCTTGTTGAACATGCCGTAGATATGCAGTTCGCATTCCGCCCGTGTCAGTGCGACATAGAGCAGACGGCGATATTCCGCGAGCTGCGCCGCGCGCGCATTGTTACGCAATTCCATCGCGCGCTCATCCAGCGTCGCGCTCGTGCCGCCACAATAATATGGTAGCCCCGTCGCTATATCCCACTGCAGCGCGCCCAATTCTTGCGTGCGCGGCGGTGTGCAACTATCAGGCAGAATCACCACCGGTGCCTGCAGCCCCTTGGCGGCATGGACGGTCATGATGCGAACGACACCAGCATTCTGCTCAAATGGCCGTTTGATATCGGCCTCATCCGTTACCATCTGCTGATAAAATTGCTGCAGGCTGTCAGGCTGCAGCTGTGCAAAACGCTGCGCCGCATCGAGCAGCGCTTCGATGGGGTCGAGCGCATCAGGCCCCAGGCGCGTGACCAGCGCCTGCTTGCCGGAACTGGCCGTGGGGCAAGGCTGGATAAGGATGTCCTGCAGAAAGTCATAGGTCGTGCCGTAATCGACGGCAGCCAGCAACGCGCGCAACCAGCCCGTCAATTCACTGAGTGACGCTTCCGCCTGCAACGCCAACCAGAGCGTGCCCGGTTCCTTTGGCCGCTTGACACATAAGCGCTCCAAGGTCGCTTCATCCATGCCCAGCAGCGGCCCACGCAAAACACAGGCGAGATTGAGATCATCCTCCGGCAGCAGCACGAACTGGATGAGCGCCAGCAAATCCTGCACCGCCAGCGCCTCCTTGAGTCGCAATCGGTCGATACCGGACACCGGCACCTGCCGCGCCTTAAGCGCACGCAACAGCCCGGGCACTAGCGCATTCCGCCGCCGCACCAGAATCATAATGTCGCCGGGCTGCAGCGGGCGCAGCATCGCACGCCCTTGTTCCCGCACCGCAATCGCTTGTCCATTTTTGAGCCAGGCCGCGATTTGTCCGGCGATAGTCTCCGCCAGTTGTGTTAGCGGCGTGCCGCGCTGGTCATAATCGGCGGCGGGCGACCAGACTTCTGCCTTCTCGGTGCCACCCCGCACGGCGGACCAAAAACGAACTCGTCCAGGTGTTTTCGGGCGCGTCGAATAATGCTGGACTGGCACGCTGCTCACCCCGGCCTGCGTCCCGGGCGGCGCGAAAATCGTATCAATTTTCTCCAGCACCAGCGGCACGGAGCGGAAAGAGACGTCGAGCGCCAGTTTGATAAAGCGACAGCGCGCCGCGCGCGCTTGTTCAGCGAAAAAATCCCGCATCGCCTGAAACTGCGTCGGGTCGGCATGTTGAAAGCTATAAATCGATTGTTTCTCATCGCCGACGACGAAGAGCGTGCGCCGCTGTCGTCGCGCCCCTTCTCCGGCAAAGAATTCCGCCGTCAGCGCTTTGATAATCCGCCATTGCGTCGGGCTGGTATCCTGCGCCTCGTCAATCATGATATGGTCAAGCCCGCCATCAAGCTTCCATAGCACCCAGGGTGCCATGCCCGGCTGTTCCAGCAGATTGGCGGTATGCGCAATGACATCATCGAAATCGAGCGCGGCGGCGCGCTCCTTGGCCGCATCATAAGCCTGCTGCAGCGCCAGCCCGCATTCCAATATTGCCGCCGTCATCAGGGCGCGGTTTTGGCGTTGCCTGTATTGCACAAGCCGCAACACGGCTTCAGCCTCGGCCTCCAGCGCCGCGCGCAAACCCGTCGGGGCAAGGGCTTCTTGCGCTTTGGTCAGCAGATTCGCTTGGACAGTTCCCTTGTTTGTCAGAAACAGTTTTTGATATGTGGCAAAGTGCTTAGCGCGTTCGTCCGGCGCTTGAGTCCGCCATTGATGCAGAACGGCGGTGGCATCCGCTTTATTTGTTTTCAGCAGTGCCTCCTGCCAAGCAGCGCAGAGCGCATCGGGTAATCTCGGTGCCGTGCAAAAGGCTCGCACCAGATCATCCGGCGTCTGCTGCAAATCGCATTGCGTCCTCGTGGCCAGCGCCGTCCGTAGCGCAGCCGTATCGCCGTATCGCAGAGATGCGGCGTTGAGTTTGGCCTTATCATGCAACAACTCCTGCACCAATGCGATAGCCTTATCTGCCGGATGCTGACTGACCAGGGCGCGCCAGGATGCTTGCACGGCGGGGTTATCCGCGGCCAACATCGTGTCGAGCGCGGACGCGCGCAGTGTTCGCGCCGCCTCATCCTCCAGCACGGTGAAGTGCGGTGCCACACCCGCTTCAAGCGGAAAGCGCGCCAAGACTTCCTGGGCAAAAGCGTGGAAAGTTTTAATCCGCAAGCCTCCGGCGCAATCCAACACGATAGCGAACAAAGTGCGCGCCCGCTCCATCAGCGCCGCCCGCGCGGCAGCGGCCTCGCCGGTTAAAGCCGCGAGGTCACGATCAAGAGTATCATTGTCGCAAACCGCCCAAAGACTAAGGCGATCCGTCACACGCGCCACCATCTCAGCAGCAGCGGCTTGTGTATAAGTCAGGCAAAGAATTTTCTCCGGCGCCGTGTCTTTGAGTAGCAAACGCACATAACGATCAATCAGCACTTTGGTTTTGCCCGCGCCCGCCGCCGCCGCGACCCAAACTGAGAGTTGCGGATGCGAGGCGAGACGCTGTCGTGCGGTCGCGCGCTGGAGCGGATCAGGCTGCATCACCAGCCTCCGCATCATCCTCAACCGCCAGCCCCCATTCATTGATGCGTCCAAGATGCTGGTAATCATCATAGCGCGGCACAAATTGCGGTTGCGGCACGACGAGATAGGGCATGGCCGGGTCGGCGTAGGACGCAATCATCGCCTCCAGGTCGGCGCGCGCCGGGGCAATCAAATCCGCACCCCCTTTCAGTGCCACCTGCTCATGGGCATCCACCCGCCCCCCAAGCTGGACATACAGCAGCGCGCTCACCGGTCGGAAAACCAAACCAGCAAACGCGCCTGCCGCGAGCATCATGCCGAGCAAGGGCAGCTGCGGCGCGATACCGCTCTTCACTTGCGGCAAGGAGGGCGGCTGGCCGGTTTTATAATCCAACACGGCATAACCTTCGGGTCCGCTATCGATACGGTCAACCCGCCCGACCATTGTGTGCGACCTTCCTGCGACCGCCAGCGGCATTTCGGCTTTCACTTCCAGCGCCACCGGCTGCCAGCCTGCGCTTCGCCGTTCACTTTCACTTTCGGCAAACCAGGCCGCAATCTGCGCCCATTGCGCTGACCAGGTAGCGTAAAGCGCAGGCGCAGCACGATAAACAGCGAGTGCTTCCGCGCCTTGTTGTTGCAAATAGGTGGTTGCCGCTGCCGTATCCGGCCAGGGCTGCAGCGCGCGCACACCCTCTTCCAGCAAGCGATGCACCAGCGTGCCAAAATCGCTCTGCCCCAAATCGGGCGCGAGCGGTTCCAACGCGCGCAACCGCAAAACATGCTTGGCATAAAAACCATAGGGGTTGCAGCGCCAGTCGCCAATCTCGGTTACGGCGAAGCGCTGCGGCCGCAATGTAACCGGCGTACACGGACGCGGCGGCGGCATCGGCCTTGGTTCGGCGGATAAGGGCGCATCAACTTGTCGCGCCCAATCCGGCCACGATTCGGCAGGCGTCAAATGCCGCGCATCGATACCGGCGGCGGCACACAGGGTCGTCAACCGTAGCAAGAAGCGTGACGGCGCTTGCGGCTGCCCCTCGCGCTTGCGGGCATAAGTGAGCCAAACCTCGCCACGACTCGCCAGCTGCACAAAATCATGCGCTGCCTGCCCGATAGCCCGCTCCATCGCAGGCAAACCGCAATCGCGACGCATCGGTCGCGACAGCCACGGGTCTGCCGTCGGCACCGGCGGCCACACGCCTTCATTGAGCCCGCCGAGGATGACGCAATCCGCGCTCTGTAAGCGCGCTTCAAGCGGCCCAAGAATCAGCAAGCGCGGTGGCGCAATCCCATCCGGCCGCACCACCGCCTCGTCAAGCCAAGCCCGCACCAGCGCTGAATACTCCGCCCCATGCTGCAACGTCTGGCTAACTGCCGCTGGCGTGATTACCGCAAACAGTTCTGCCGCCGCTTCGCCAGCCGCCCCTTGCCACAGCCGCTCCGCCCCAGCGCTCTCCGGTGTCGCCGCCAAAGTTTCCGCCGCCTGCAAATGCGCAACGAGCAAATCCGTAAGCGCGACGCCCCCGTGCTGTAACCGGTCATGCAATGGTTGCAGCGCTGTTCCCAGCGCCGTGAGCAAAGCGGCGATGATCGCCTGCTCGGCCTCCGGCAGGTTCGTTTCCCTCAACCAGGCTAATTGTTGCAGCGGGGTTCCGGCGCTTTGCCGCCCCCGCCAGAGCTTGACTTCAGCCAACCGCGTCGCGGCACGACAATCTGCCGTGCTCATGCCGAGACCGCAGAGCGGATTTTTGAGCAAGGCGAGCCAATCCACCGGCGTTGTCTCATTCTGTGCCGCGGCGAGGACGAGCATGAGGAAGCGCCCCAAGGGCGCCAGTGCCAGCGACGTGCCCGCAGAGTCATCAATGCGGATCGACCAGCGCCGCAAATGGCTAACCACCCGCGCCGCCAGCTGCCGGTCACGCGTCACCAGCATGGCGGTGCGCGCA
>JAGOHT010000113.1 GCA_017996055.1 Alphaproteobacteria bacterium | reverse complement strand
GGTGCCTTGTGCGCGGCGAGCAGCTTCGTCGGCCGGCTGTCCGGTCAGCGGGGGGCGTGAGTTATGGTAGTCAACCTGGATTAATGGATTTCCAGCACAGCCCGCCAGAAGGGCTGCCCCAGCGGCACATACCAAAACTGCTGCTTTCCGCATCGTTGTTCCTATTTCTTCTTTGCTCATCAAACGCTCCTCAGAAATCAGCTTAAAACTATGGTCATATTATGGCGTCGGGCCACCGCGCTGTAGCTTGCTGACCGGAATACAGGTCGCGGCATTGCGCAAATCATTCGGCACATGCGACTGGCGCAGCGCACCAACCTGACCGTCCGGGCAGCTCATCGTATAGGGCTTGCCATTGACTTCAACGGTCGGTGAAGCATAAGCGCCATTCGGGTATTGGAAAGTAATCAGCGTGTCTTTGCTAGGGTCTTTCGGAACCAGCCGCACCATCTGGGCGCCTTCAGGACCGACAATGTTGACGACATCAGGTGCCTGGCGGGTATAGATGCCGGAATTGGAGGGCGGTGGGATATTGGGGCAATCGGTCTTCTGCCAGCCACAGAAGGTGGTATAGGGCGAAGCTAGCTTATACTCGAAAATGCTGCGGCCTTGCTCATCAACATACATGCGGTTGCCGAGCACATTGCGTGCGACATCGCCGATTATTGGCGTGTTTTTGGTGGCGTCCAGAATTTTGTCTCCGGTTTTGCCGTTCATGCCTAGGCCAACTTCCCACGTGCTCATCACGGTGCCGTTATTGCCGTGGTCATTGACCAGCACAGCGCAGCCGCTGGCACCGAAGAGTGTGACCGCGGCCAAAGCCGATGCCGTAGCTAGACGCGTCAAGCGCGAAACACGGCTCACGCTAACCTCGCGCGCTGCCGCGCCGAATGACCCGTTTTGGCTCTGCATTGTGTGTCCTCAAACGCTGAATTTATTGGAAAATTCCTAGCCATAAAATACATCTCCGGCGGCCGCTGAGTCTAGAACGGTATTAGTTTCGTCGGTAAATTGCTTGCCGCTCAAAGCAGCGGCAAGCAATTCTTAACCATTAGGTCTATTCCGCGTTTCGGCCAGCCTTCTGGGCGGCGATTTGTGCGGCTACCTGCGCCCGTGCCGCGGCGGCATCCGCATCTGCCTTGGCCTGCAGGCGTGCGAAATCGCTGTTGGATTTATCTTGAATAGCCTTGAATTTACGGTCGCGGGTGGCCTGGTCGGCATCGGCCGCATCCTGATACTTCTTTTTCATTGCCGCCCAGTCATCATCGAAGCCGGCATCGCGATTAAAGCATTTCGCTGCCGCTCTTATCTCCTTCGGTGTGCGTCTGGCACCGGCTTCTGGACAACTATTCCCGCTGGCAACAGGTGCCTCAGGCTTTTCGCCTGGCCAGATTGGACCGCCATTTTCCGCTGTCGCTCTTGTTCCTTGCTGCTGGGCAAGCTTTTTGCAGTCAAAGGCGGTGACCCGTGTGCCTGCAGCCCCTGGGCTGGTGGCACCCGGGGGTAGAATGTAGCCGACATTGACGCCGTCGAAGCAGGTGACGGTCGCGCCGACTTCGGGCATATAATAGCGACCGGTCACTTTCGCGCCGGTCGAGAGCGCGACGCCGCCCTTCACGCCTTGCGTAACACTATCACCAACGGCTTCGCCGATGCTCTGCAGACCTTCGCCAATGTCGTTGAGCAGATCGAGCGCCCGCGCCGGACTTGCGGAAAGCAGTGCGCCAAGCGCTGCAGCTGCAATAAGGCTGCGGATGTGAAGGGATGTGGACATTGAAGGCTCCTCAGTCTGTGGGGCAAGATGATGGTGGGGAAGAGGCTGACGGGAAATTGTGGCGAAATTTATGCGCGCTGCATCTCTAACCGCAAGCATTTAATACGGCACGATTTTTTCGGCGATTCCGCTTGAGTCGCGCGCACGAATTCTCAACAATGGCGCGTTGAAAGGAAAGAACCATGCTGATTGATCTTTTGCCACCGCTCCCTTTGTTCAGCGCTTTTCTCGCCGCAAGTTTGCTGCTGGCGGTGACGCCTGGGCCCGGCGTCTTCTACATCGTGACACGGAGCTTGAGCCAAGGCCGCGCGGCAGGGCTTGCATCGGTTGCGGGCGTTGCCCTCGGCAATCTTGGCAACGCTCTTGGCGCTGCCCTCGGTCTGGCGGCTTTGTTCGCCGCATCGTCCGTGGCGTTTCTTATCGTGAAATACGCCGGTGCGGCTTACCTCATTTATTTGGGGGTGCAGGCCTGGCGGCGTCCGCCCGTTGCTCTGCAGGAGAGCGCGCCTACAGTAGCGCCGTTGCACCGGATTTTCCGCGCCGGTTTTTTCGTCGCTCTATTGAACCCTAAGACGACGCTGTTTTTCGCGGCGTTTCTACCGCAGTTTCTGACCGTGCCGAGCCTGGCCGTCATGCAAACACTGATGCTGGGCACCATTTTTGTGCTGCTGGCGGCGCTCACCGATAGCGCCTATGCGTTGTCGGCTGGCAGTGTCCGACCCTGGCTGCTCAAGCGTGCTAGCATGGGTCGGATCGGTCAAAGGTTGGTTGGCAGCGCCTATATCGGCATGGGGCTGATGACGGCTTTTGCTGCTCCACGCCCGAAAGGTTAGCGCCATGAGCATATGTCTTGATGTGACGTTGTCGCCGGAGGTTTATGCTGCCAAACCCTTGCTGACGGTGGTTGCTGTGTTACTCATCGATAGCGATGGGCGGATGCTGCTGACCTCGCGTCCGCCGGGCAAGAGCTTTGCCGGACAGTGGGAATTTCCGGGCGGCAAAATCGGCACCAACGAATCCGCCGAACAGGCGTTGGTGCGTGAGCTCAAGGAAGAGCTCGGTATCACCACCGGCATCGGCTGTCTTAGTCCGCTGACCTTTGCCAGTTATGCCTATCCGGAGTTTCACCTTTTGATGCCGCTCTTTGCCTGCCGCACATGGCAAGGCACGCCGCAGGCGCGCGAAGGGCAGAAGCTGGCCTGGGTGACTTTTGAGACGATTGCCGATTATCCGCTGTTGCCGGCAGACAGACCGCTGATTCCTTTGTTGCGGACAATGCTCTAGGCTCTTTTCAACGGCTATTGCAGGAGGGCGTGATGCACCGTTACTACCGTTTGGCCGTGGCTCTGGTCAGCTTGATGGGCGGGTATGCGACGCCAGTTGCTGCACGTATGATGGCTCCCGATCCGTGTCGAGGCTTTAAGATGGAGTCCGTGCTCGCACCGATCAACACGACGCAGCAAAAAGTGCGAGTGCCAAAGGAGCTGCCCGACTATGGTGCGCTGCTGGCGCAGACTCCCTTGCAGAGCCGTATACCCAACATTGCCGCGCGCTTGCAATCTCCGGACGATAAAACGCGCTACGCATTGCTGCCGGTCTTATTCGAGCAGAGCGCACTCGATGGCGTCGAGCTGCTCATTCGCGGCATGATGCGCCACGACCCTTATTCTTTGTTGCAGCATCAAGCGACGCAACGGCTCAGCCTGTGCTGGCGGAAGCTGGCCAAGGATGCGTTGCCAGAGGGGTATTTTTATCATGCCGGATTGTTCCCGCCAGGTCAGGCGGGAGCAGCAGAGCAGTTGGGGCGCTTACGCGCGAGTCTCGATATTAAGCAGGCCTGCCAGTGTGGCGATGCCCAACTGGGCGGCGTTGCCCACGCGCTCGCGCTGGTTGGTGACAAGGAGGATGTGCCGCGTTTGCAGGCGTTAGGTCAGTGTAAGAACGATTATGTGCGTCTCAGTGCCGCTTATGCGCTCTACAACCATGGCGCGGATGGTGCGGCGGCGGAGATTTTGCGTGCGGTTGCCGCAGACCCCAAGGCGGATAGTTATTACCAGCAACGGGCGCAAAGCTTGCTGCAAGGGACGGATCATGCGTACCCCGTGCGGCCGCCCGCCTCCTGTGCCAAATACTAACTCGTTAAATTCGTGAGGATAAGATGTTGCGCCGACCGCTCGCCATGATTGCTGAATTCCTCCGGCTGGAAACGGCGGCGGGTTTTCTGCTCATGGGGGCGGCGCTGCTGGCGCTGTTGCTCGCCAATAGTCCATATGCGGAGTCTTATGCGGCACTGTTCGCGACAAAGCTGGGCGGTTTGCCAGGGCATGAACTTTCTGTGCTGCTCTGGGTCAATGATGGGCTGATGGCGCTGTTCTTCCTGCTGGTAGGCCTGGAGATCAAACGCGAAATGCTGGTTGGTGCCTTGGCGTCGCGCCGCCGCGCCGCTTTGCCCGCCATAGCCGCGCTCGGCGGCATGGCGGTGCCCGCGCTCATCTATGTGTTTTTCAATTGGCACGATGCGGCGCGTTTGCGCGGTTGGGCAATTCCGGCCGCGACCGATATTGCCTTCGCGCTCGGCATTCTGGCGCTCCTGGGGTCGCGGGTGCCCGCGGTGCTGAAGCTGTTTCTGACGACGCTGGCCATCCTCGACGATCTGGGCGCGATTCTCATCATCGCGTTGTTCTATACCGAGGCGATTACCTGGTCGGCGCTTGCGCTTGCCGCTGTCGGGCTGCTGATGCTCGTATTCCTCAACCGGCGTGGCGTCACCGTCTTGTGGCCCTATTTGCTGATTGGCTTGGGGCTCTGGCTGGCGGTGCTGGCGTCAGGGGTTCATGCGACGCTGGCGGGGGTGGCAGTGGCGCTGCTGATTCCCTTGAAAGTTGGCGATGGCACGCAGCCCGCGCCGCTGACGCGGTTGGAGCATGGGCTGCATCCTTGGGTGGCTTATGGTATTTTGCCGATCTTTGGTCTGGCCAATGCCGGACTGTCCTTTGCCGCGCTGAACCCCGTTGACCTGATTGCGCCGGTGCCGCTTGGTATCGCGCTCGGGCTGTTGGTGGGGAAGCCGGTGGGGGTCATGGGGGCGAGCTGGCTGGCCATCAAACTGCGCTGGGCAGAGTGGCCGCACGGTGTTCGCTGGCAGCAGATGTTCGGGGTTGCTGTGCTTTGTGGCATCGGCTTCACCATGAGCTTGTTCATTGGGGGCTTGGCCTTTGCGCCCGACATGCAGGCGTTGGTCAAGCTCGGTGTGTTCAGTGGCTCGGTGCTGGCGGCGGTGCTGGGCTACAGTATCCTGCATGGTCGCCAACCAAGGCAAGCTTGAGCGACGCACACGAAAGCGTTAGCATGGTGCATGGTCGAGATCATCAATTTGCGTCAGGCGCGGAAGGCTAAGAAGCGCGCAACTGCCGAACAGCAGGCGGCAGAAAATCGTGTGCGTTTTGGGCGCGACAAGGGCGCGAAGCAGCGTGATGCGCATGAAAAAGAGGCGGCGGAGCGGACGCATGAAGGGCGCGCTTTGACGGACACGGATGCGGGCGAGTCTGATTAGCGTAGCGCCAAAGCATCGAGCGCGCCCTGCAAAATATACGCCGCCGCCATTTTGTCGATGACCTCGTCGCGCCGTTTTCGGGTCATGTCGTCTGCAATGAGGGATCGTTCGACCGCGGCGGTCGAGAGTCGCTCATCCCAGAAGGCGAGCACGAATTCCGCACCGAGCAAATCGGGGCGCGCCAGCAAGTTCTCGGCGAAGGCGCGAATGGATTGGGCGCGTGGTCCCTCACTACCATCCATATTGCGCGGCAGACCGATGATACCGCCGCCGCAAGCGCGCTCCTTGATGACAGCAGCGACCGCTGCCAGATCGGCGGGCCATTTCGTGCGATTGATGGTCTTCAATGGCGAGGCGATACGCCAGCCCGGGTCGCTGATGGCAAGGCCAATGGTCTTGGTGCCAACATCGAAGCCGAGCAGCGCTTTGCCGCGCACGGCGCTGCCGGAGAGTTGAGCCATGTCGAGCAACGGCATCGCTTGCGCCTTTATAACCGGTTGTTTTTCCTGCCCGCGCGGGGCATAATCCTGCTTCCACCTGTGTTTAACCGATAAAGTGCTGCTTTGCCACCATGTCCATTGATAGCGCCACCGTCACCAAAATTGCCCATTTAGCCCGCCTCAAAGTTGATGACGCGGATAAGCCGCTGCTCGCCACGGAACTGAGCGGCATTCTCGATTTCGTCGCGCAGCTGGATGAGGTCGATGTCAAAGGCGTTGCGCCGATGACCAGCACCCATGCCATGAGCCTGCGCCAGCGTGACGATGTGGTGACCGATGGCGGCAAGGCAGAGGCCATTCTGAGCAATGCGCCACAACGCACGGGCGATTTCTTTGTCGTGCCCAAAGTCGTCGAATAATACTAAAGCATTATAGGAACCTCCGATGAAACTCACCGATTTGACGATGAGCGCCGCGCTTGATGGCTTGGCCAAGAAGCAGTTTTCCGCCGTCGAGCTGGCCGAGGCCTATATTGCGGCTGTCGCGAAGACGCGCTCACTCAATGCGTTCATCACCGAGACGCCGGAGATCGCGCGCGAACAGGCCAGGGCTTCCGATGCGCGCCGCGCGGCCGGTAAGGCCGGGTTGCTGGAGGGAATGCCGATTGGTGTGAAGGATTTGTATTGCACCAAGGGCGTGCTGACGACGGCGGCGAGCCATATTCTCGACGGCTTCAAGCCGACTTATGAATCGACGGTGACACAAAAGCTGTTCGATGCCGGTGCGGTCATGCTCGGCAAGCTCAATCTTGATGAATTCGCCATGGGTTCGTCGAATATCACCAGCCATTACGGGCCGGTGATCAGCCCGTGGTCGGGCGCGGATCCGGCCAATGCGCCGGTCAAGCTGGTGCCGGGCGGTTCCTCCGGTGGTTCGGCGGCAGCGCTCGCGGCTCATGCCGTGATTGCCGCGACGGGCACTGATACCGGCGGTTCCATCCGTCAACCAGCCTCTTTCACCGGCACGGTGGGGCTGAAACCGACCTATGGACGCTGCTCGCGCTGGGGGATTATCGCTTACGCATCATCGTTGGATCAGGCGGGGCCGATGACCCGCGACGTCACCGATGCGGCGCTGATGTTGCGCGCCATGGCGGGCTTTGACGCCAAGGATTCGACCTCGGTCGATAAGCCAGTGCCGGATTATACCGCCGCACTCGGCAAGTCGCTCAAGGGTTTGAAGGTTGGGATTCCCCGCGAATATCGCATGGATGGGATGCCCGCCGAGATTGATGCACTCTGGCAGAAAGGCGCGGACTGGTTGCGCGACGCTGGCGCGGAGATAATCGAGGTCAGCCTGCCGCACACAAAATACTCGCTGCCGACCTATTACATCATCGCGCCTGCCGAGGCTTCGTCGAACCTGGCGCGCTATGACGGGCTGCGTTTTGGGTTGCGCGTGCCGGGTGGTTCGCTCAATGAGATGTATGAAAATACGCGTGGCGCGGGTTTCGGCAAAGAAGTGCGGCGCCGCATCATGATCGGCACTTATGTGCTGTCAGCTGGTTACTATGATGCCTATTATTTGAAAGCGCTCAAGGTGCGGGCGCGTATCGCTGATGATTTCAAGCAGGCTTTCACCAAGTGTGATGTCCTCCTG
>JAGOHT010000112.1 GCA_017996055.1 Alphaproteobacteria bacterium | reverse complement strand
GTCACCGGCCAACGCCGCGATTTTATCGGCGGGCAAGCCATTGAGGCGCGCAGCGATTGCGGCGAAAGCTTCATCCCACGTCGCGGGCTGCAGCTTGCCGTTCTTGCGCACATAGGGCTGGTCAAGCCGTTTGCGGCTCAATCCGTCGCAGGCATAGCGGGTGCGGTCGTTGATCCATTCTTCGTTTACCGCTTCGTTCAGTCGCGGCAAGACGCGGAGCACGGCATTGCCGCGCGTATCGATGCGGATGTTGCTGCCGATGGCATCATGGACATCGATGCTTTCGGTCTTCTGCAGTTCCCAGGGCCGCGCCGCGAACGCATAAGGCTTGTTGGTCAGCGCGCCAACGGGGCAAACATCGACGAGATTGCCCGAAAGCTCAGACGTAATCGCCTGCTGCACATAGGTGCCGATTTCGAGGTGTTCGCTGCGGTTGATGCCGCCCAAAACTGGCGTGCCACAAATTTCATCAGTGAAGCGAATGCAGCGCGTGCACTGGATGCAGCGAGTCATGACCGTCTTGACCAGTGGCCCCAGCTCTTTGTCGGTCACCGCACGGCGCTCTTCCTGATATTTGCCGCGATCGGCACCATAGGCCATTGCCTGGTCTTGCAGGTCGCATTCGCCGCCCTGGTCGCAAATCGGGCAATCGAGTGGATGATTGATGAGCAACAGCTCCATCACACTTTTGCGCGCCTTTTTCACCACGTCGCTTTCTGTCCGAACAACCATTCCTTCGCCGCAGGGCAAGGCGCAGCTAGCTTGCGGCTTCGGCGTTTTTTCCACTTCGACAAGGCACATGCGGCAGTTCGCCGGCACGCTCAGCTTGTCGTGATAGCAAAAGCGTGGCACTTCGATACCCAGCTGCTCACAAGCCTGCAGCACACTGGTACCGGGTGCGACCTCAATCGCTGTGCCGTTGATGGTAAGTTTAGGCATTTGTTCTGGCCTTTATGCTTGTTCAATCACCGGATGACACACTGACGACATCTCCGGTCCATTTGTTGACTTTGGCGCTGAGCACGCCCCCGACGCAGTGGCCTTTAGGCCGATGTTCACAACGGAACGTGCCTTCAACGAACCAGACCCGCTCATCTGCAGACTCTTTGTCGTCAAGAAATTTTATCTGAAACGGCATATTCTTATCCACCGTGGCCTGCCCGAAAACCGCTAATAAAACTTTCAGCGCTTGGTGGTGGGCGGTCGCGGCATCAGGCACGATGGGGGAAGCTGCTGCTGCGCTCAACATACGGCGCAAGGCGATGACTTGGTCCATGACGGGGTTGAGAAAGGCCTTCGGTTGCGTCATTTCATCCCAAACCAGACGCGAGCCGCTCGTAGTCAACACGACATCACCATCATTCATGAAGACTAGTATTTTGCTGCCCGTTTCAGGCTTCCCCAGACCACACTGTGCATTTTCGCCAATCGTGGCTTCATACCCCCCTACTGCTTTACCCTTATCCGTCATTCCTTTGAAAGACTCGCGCACTGCCAGGCGATAGACGCCTTGCCCTGCAGCGGCATCACGCAGCCGTTCCTTGACGATGCCGATAAAAACTTTGTCTTTCTTGCTATACTGATCAAAGAGGCTGATCGGTGCCAGCGAACATGCCTGTGCAATTCCGGTAGAACCAAACAGCAGTGACAAAAACATTCCGACTAGCGCACAGGCTTTTCCGGAGACCATCAATCGCGTTTTCATGCTGCCCTCGCCTGTTTGCGATAAGCGTTGATACGCTCTTCCATCACGGGGCGGAAATGGCGCACTAAGCCCTGAATCGGCCAACCGGACGCATCACCATGCGCGCAGATCGTATTGCCTTCGATTTCCTTGGTGACTTCGATGAGGCTATCGATTTCGTCAAGGGTTGCATTGCCCTTGACCATGCGCTGCATGACGCGCCAGAGCCAGCCAGTGCCTTCGCGGCACGGTGTGCACTGGCCACAGCTTTCGTGCATGTAAAAATGGCTCAGCCGCGCGATGGCATAAATCAGGTCGGTGGACTTATCCATGACAATGAGCCCCGCAGTGCCAAGGCCGGTTTTTTGTGCCTTCAGGCTGTCGAAATCCATCAACACGGTATCGCAAATTTCACGTGGCAAGAGCGGCGTCGATGAACCGCCTGGAATAACGGCCAACAAATTATCCCAGCCGCCCCGCACCCCGCCGGCGTGTTTCTCGATGAGTTCCTTCATCGGAATGCCCATCGCCTCTTCAACATTGCAGGGCTGATTGACATGACCGGAGATGCAGAAAATTTTGGTGCCAGTATTATTCGGACGCCCGATACCCGCGAACCAGGCCGCGCCACGGCGCAGAATTTCTGGCGCAACGGCGATGGTCTCGACATTGTTCACGGTCGTCGGACAGGCATAAAGCCCAGCGCCTGCCGGAAAAGGCGGCTTGTTGCGTGGCTGACCCTTTTTGCCTTCGATACTTTCCAGTAAGGCGGATTCCTCGCCGCAGATATAAGCGCCTGCGCCGCGATGGAGATAAACATCCATATCCCAGCCGGAGTAGGCGGCATTCTTGCCGAGCAGACCCGCGGCATAGGCCTCGTCAATTGCGCGCTGCACATTTGAGGCTTCGTTGTAAAACTCACCGCGAATGTAGATGTAGGCTGCGTGCGCGCCGATGGCGAAACCGGCGACCAGAATGCCTTCGAGCAAACGGTGCGGATCGAAGCGCAGAATATCGCGATCCTTGCAGGTACCGGGTTCGGACTCGTCGGCATTGATGACCAGATAGCTCGGACGGCCATCCTTCGATTCCTTCGGCATGAACGACCATTTCATGCCGGTAGAAAAGCCCGCGCCGCCACGGCCACGCAGGCCGGAGGCCTTGACCTCTTCGATAATCTTGTCACGCCCCAGGGCGATCAGTCCAGCCGTGCCATTCCAGACGCCACGCGCCCGTGCGCCTTCAAGCTGCCAGGACTCAATGCCGTAGAGGTTGGTGAAGATGCGGTCTTTATCGTCAAGCATCGTGGTTACCTGTAAATCCAAATCATACTCGTATAGCCGCTGCAGGCGCCGCCGCTATGCGTCGCGCAATCAATCGAAGAACATTTCCCCTTGAGCGCATCTTTTTTGCACGCCGCTTCCGAGGCCCAGACCTTGCCACGCAACACAATTTCCGGATCAAGCGGCTTTCGCTCAAGTTCAGGCGGGCTTGGCAGAGGTAGCGGCTTCGCCTCCCTAGATGAAGAGGCTGCAGGAGCGGCTCTTTTTTGCTCGGCTGGCGTCGGCGCATTCTTGTTGCCAAAAAGATTAGTGAAAAAGCCTTCGTTCGGTTTCGCTGCCTCTGTTGGTGCTGGCGGAGGGGGGGACTCAGCCTGAACGGGCTTGACGTTTGGTGAGACGGCAACCGGCGCGGCAGGCACAGTGGCGGGTTTACTGACGGGCGGAACAGCCTGTCTGCTGGATGCTCCCGTCCCGTGCCAAGCCTTGGCGCCATCCTGGGTGCATTTCTCCTGCGTCGCCATTTCACACGCTGCCTGCGATGACCAATGTGCAGCAGCCTGCCCATGCGGCGTGGCTGCGACAGCAATAGCCGGCACAAATATGAAAATGCCAAGAAGCAGGAATTGGTGCATCACGCACTCCCCTTCTTCAAGCTGGTGGACCCATTTTGGGCGCAGCTGCCACGCCGTCCAGTCTGCGAGCCTTTGGCAATGGGCTTACCCGTCTTAAGATCGTCGAGTATCTTACCCATCAAAGCTTCGTCGAGGTCTTCGTAATAATCGTCGTTGATTTGTACCATTGGTGCATTGACGCAGGCGCCGAGACACTCGACTTCCGCAACCGAGAACTGCCCATCCGCCGTCGTTTCGCCGGGGTTGATGCCCAGCTTGTCATGGCAGGATTTCTTGATGTCGTCAGAACCGCGCAGCCAGCAAGGTGTCGTCGTGCAAATCTGTATAAAGTTCTTCCCGACCGGTGCCTTGTTGAACATGGTGTAGAAGGTCGCCACTTCATAGGCGCGAATGGGCGGTATTTCGAGCAACTGCGCGACATAGTCCATCGCCGCGCGCGGAAGCCAATTATCATGCTGCACTTGTGCGAGCTGCAGCAGCGGAATGAGCGCGCTTTGCGCCCGTGTTGACGGATATTTGGCGATAATCGCCTTTGCCCGCGCCAGATTTTCCGGCGTGAAGGCAAAGCTTTTCGGTTGTTCAACTTGTTGCGGCGCGGCACTCATCTGTCAATTTCCCCAAACACGACATCCATGCTGCCGATAATGGCGACCGTGTCGGCGAGCATCGTGCCCTTACACATAAAATCAGAGCCCTGCAGATGAGCGAAACCCGGCGCACGAATTTTGCAGCGATAGGGCTTATTCGTACCATCCGACACCAGGTAAACCGCGAACTCCCCCTTCGGCGCTTCGACCGCCGTATAGGTTTCGCCCGCGGGCACATGATAGCCCTCGGTATAAAGCTTAAAATGGTGGATGAGCGCTTCCATCGACTGCTTCATTTCGCCGCGCTTGGGCGGAGCAATCTTGTGGTCATCCACCTTAATCGGCCCTGCAGGCATGTCGCGCAGAGATTGCTGAATTATCCGCAGCGATTGGCGCATTTCTTCGATACGCACCAGATAGCGCGCGTAGCAATCGCCGGTCAGGCCGACTACGACATCAAAATCCATCTTGTCATAGACGTCGTAAGGCTGGGCCTTACGCAAATCCCACGTGACATTGCTGGCGCGCAGCATCGGGCCGGTAAAGCCCCAGTCCAACGCCTGCTCCTTCGTCACCACGCCGATATCAACCGTGCGCTGCTTGAAGATACGGTTGTTGGTCAGTAAGTGCTCAAGGTCAGCAAGGAATTTCGGGAAGCGCTCGGTCCAGGCCATGATGTCGTCGGCCATACCAATCGGCATATCCTGATGCACACCGCCGGGGCGAAAATAATTCGCGTGCATCCGTGCACCGGAAACGCGCTCATAGAATTCCATCAGCTCTTCGCGCTGCTCGAAGCCCCAGAGCGAGGGCGTCACCGCGCCAACGTCAATCGCGAAGGTCGTGATGTTGAGAATATGATTGAGTATACGAGTAATTTCCGAGAACAAGACGCGGATATATTGCGCGCGCAGGGGTGGCGTGATGCCAAGTAGTTTTTCGACCGCCAGTGCGAAAGCATGTTCCTGACACATCGGCGAAACGTAATCCAACCGATCGAAATAGGGCACCGCCTGAATATAGGTCTTGTATTCTATGAGCTTTTCCGTACCGCGGTGGAGCAAACCGATATGCGGATCGGCGCGTTCAACGATTTCGCCGTCCATCTCAAGAATAAGCCGCAAAACGCCGTGTGCCGCTGGGTGTTGCGGGCCAAAATTCATCGTGAACGGGCGCTGGGTGCGGCCGTTCGGCAACGTTACAGTGTCCATGTTCGGAAGAGCTTCTGTCATGGCTTCGCCCCAGGCAATGCCTTCTCGTCACCAGGCAGAATGACAGCGCGCTTCTGCACGTCGGTCATGCCCTCCCAGGGACTCATAAAATCAAAATTACGGAAATCTTGCGGCAGCTGCACTGGCTCATAGATAACGCGCTTCTGCGTATCATCGTAACGCACTTCAACGGTGCCGCTCAGCGGAAAGTCCTTGCGGAGTGGGTGCCCCTCGAAGCCATAATCCGTAAGAATACGGCGCAAATCAGCATGACCGGCGAATTTCACTCCGTATAGATCCCAGCATTCGCGCTCAAACCAACCGGCAGTGCTATAGACGCTTGTCACAGTTGGCACGGGCGTTGCCTCATCGGTCAGCACTTTGACACGCAGCCGTTTATTGCGACTGAGGCTCAACAGATTATAGACAACCTCGAAGCGCTCTGGACGCGCCGGAAAATCAACACCGCAAATATCAACCAGCATTTCATAGCGCTGATCCGGCGCGTCGCGCAGGGATTTCAGCACACCGACAATTTGTTCGCGCGGCACAGTGAGCGCCATTTCGCCCAGCGCTGCCGTCAACGCCAGCACAGCGCTGCCCAGCAGCGCGCGCAGGGTGGTTTCTTCGGGATTAATCACGACGTCACTCATTGCTTCGCCATCTTCTCAAGGTCTTTCATCTCGATTGGATGCAGCCGCAGACAACCGACGATGGTTTCCAGCACCAAACGGAATGATACGTCCGGCGACAAAACCCCTTGCGTTGCGTTCAGCAAACGACACATCACAAGCGTGGACACTAGAACTTCTTCCAGCGGCTTGAGAGCAAAACGCTGATAAATGTCGAGCACCTGTGGGCGCGTGAACGCCGCCCCAGCCATGGACCAAAAATGCGGCCGTTGATCATCAGGGATGCTCAAGGCCGGAATTTCAGACTTGCCGATGGCGGCGCCGGTATGGCGATAAATCTCATCGACATCCGGCATCCGCTCAGGCGTCATCCCGACTTCGTTACCGGTAAAGGCTACATAGTCGAGGACATTGCCGTCTTCGGCACCCCAGAAAATATGCTCCGCTTCCTGGCAATACATGATGCCGCGATCACCATAAAGCTGGTCATGCGGCATACTCGCGCGCAGCATCGCCTCCGCCAAGATTGCGCAGACGGTGGACAGCACCGTGTTGATATGCACACCGCGCTCATCGCGATGCACGTCAAGCATCACCTCTTCGAGATTCTCGGCGGCAGCTTGTATGCGTTGGTCCATCTCCGGCAGCATGTCTTTCTACCCCCTGGTGATGACGCGATTGCCGCGACGAATTTTGCGGTGCAATTGCATAATACCGTAAAGCAAAGCCTCAGCAGTCGGCGGACAGCCAGGCACATAAATATCAACAGGCACGATGCGATCGCAGCCGCGCACGACAGAATAGGAATAGTGGTAATAGCCGCCGCCATTGGCGCAGCTACCCATTGAAATCACCCAGCGTGGTTCCGGCATCTGGTCATAGACCTTTCGCAAGGCCGGCGCCATTTTATTGGTGAGCGTGCCCGCGACAATCATCACATCCGACTGACGTGGTGAAGCGCGTGGCATCATGCCGAAACGGTCGAGATCATAACGGCTCATATAGACGTGAATCATCTCCACGCCGCAGCAGGCCAATCCGAAGGTCATTGGCCACATTGAGCCGGTGCGCGCCCAGTTGAGTAAATCGTCAATTTTCGTGAGAACGAAACCTTTTTCTTCGACCTTCTCGCCAAGCGCGCGCGCCATCTCGGTCGGATTGGCAGGGGTCAGAATACCGTTTGCGGTGGCGGTCACTCCCATTCCAACGCTCCCTTTTTCCACTCATAGGCAAATCCGACGGTCAAAACGCCAAGGAACAGCATGACAGCCCAGAAACCTGCCCACCCCAATGCTCCCAACGAGACCGCCCAGGGGAACAGGAAGACAACCTCAAGGTCAAAAATAATATAAAGGATAGTGACGAGATAAAACCGGACATCGAAGCGATGCCGTGCATCGGAAAAAGCTGCAAACCCGCATTCATAGGCGGAGTTTTTTTCCGCAT
>JAGOHT010000111.1 GCA_017996055.1 Alphaproteobacteria bacterium | reverse complement strand
CCCCTGGTTTGTCCTGGCAGCCCCCCTACCCGTCGCGTTGCTGTTGCATAATATGGCCCATCAGCGCCATATTGGCGTCAAATCACCTAACGGATAAACACCTCATCTTGCAACGCTTGACCAAAAAATTGCTAGGCTTTGGCCATGACCTCGCTGCGGCGGCGCTCGCCTTCCTGCTTGGCATGGTGCTGCGGCATGGCGAGCAGATTACCGTCATTCCGCCGAGTATCCTCTTCGGCAACACGCTGCTCTTTACCGCGATTTGCGGCGCGGTCTTTTTGCTCTCCGGGCTTTATCGCGGCATCTGGGCTTATGCTTCGGTGCGCGACCTTGGCGGTATTCTGCGCGCCGTGACGCTTGCCGTGCTGATATACCTGCCCAGCGCCTTTTTGCTGACGCGCTTGCAGGATGTGCCGCGCACCACGCCTATTATCGTCTGGCTCCTGCTTATCACCATGCTGAGCGGCACGCGCCTTGGCTTCCGGTTGTTGCGTGAGCGGAGACTGGTGGGCTTATGGTCCGGCGCGGGCGATGGCCAAAGCCCCGTGCTGCTCTATGGCGCAGGCGATGCCGCCGACTTATTTATTCGCGCGCTGCAGTCGAACCCCGATGCGCCATATCGCGTCGTCGGGGTGATTGCGGAAAATGACCGCCGCGTCGGGCGTGAACTGCATGGCGTCAAGGTGCTGGGCACGCTCGACCAGTTGCCCGACCTGATGACCAAGCTGCGCGCCAAGGGGCAAGCCCCTGCCCGGCTGATTTTGACACATTCCGCCCCCGGACAGGGGGAGACCTTATTGAGCATGGCGCAGCAAATGGGGCTGCAACTCTCGCGCCTACCACAGCTCACCAATTTGCAGACAGCGGCGCAGACGCCCAGCGAGCAACCCATCGCGATTGAAGATTTGTTAGGCCGTGCTGAAACTGTGCTGGAGCGCGATGCAATTGGCGCGCTTATCGCGGGCAAGCGCGTGTTGGTGACGGGCGGCGGCGGCACCATCGGCGGCGAGCTTTGTCGCCAGATCGCGGCGCTAAAACCGGCTCAGCTTTGCGTCGTCGAATATGGCGAGTTCAACCTCTATACGATTGAGATGGAGCTGCGCGAAAAGTTCTCCAACCTGCCGCTGCGGATGTTCCTGGGCGATGTGCGCGATACTGTGCGGCTGCGCGCGCTCTTCATGGCGGAAAAGCCAGAGCTGGTCTTCCACGCCGCGGCGCTCAAGCATGTCCCGATTGCTGAAGAGAATGTGCGCGAAACGGTGCTCACCAATGTGCACGGAACCCGGCTGGTGATGGACTGTGCGCGCGAATGCGGCGCTCTGGCCGCCGTGCTGATATCCACCGACAAGGCGGTGAACCCTACCAGTGTGATGGGCGCGACCAAACGCATCGCCGAGCTTTACACGCAAAGTCGCGACACGGCGGAGAACCGCACGCGTTGTCTTGCCGTGCGCTTCGGTAATGTACTCGGCTCCACCGGTTCGGTCGTACCGCGCTTCCGCGCCCAGCTGGCCAAGGGTGGGCCGCTGACCGTCACCCACCCCGAGATGACGCGCTATTTCATGACAGTGCGCGAGGCGGTAGAGCTGGTGCTGCAAGCCTCAGCCTTCGCCACCAGCCCGCAACACGCTGCGGCACAAGACGAGCGCGGGCATATTCTGGTGCTAGATATGGGCACACCGGTGAAGATTGTTGATTTGGCGCGGCAGATGATCCGCCTCGCCGGCTATAAGCCAGACAGCGATATCCAGATAACCTTCACTGGCCTGCGCCCGGGCGAGAAGATGCACGAGGAGTTGGTGGGCGGTCTTGAAAATATGCGGAAAGCGGCAGTCGACGGTGTCAACCTACTGCTGGCTCCGGCGCAGAATCCCGGGCAGTTTCAGGCTAATCTTGAGGCTTTGCTGAAGGCCGCCGAGGTCGGAGCCGATGCCACTGCGCTAAGGCAGCTTATCAACCGCCTGGTGCCTGAATTTAGCGGGCATAGCGCCGCCGGGCAGACAGCAGCCGGTTAAGTTTGGCAAAATGCCAAGAAAGCGCTATGACTCCCGCTTAAACAATGGGGGTTACAATGTCATTACGCGAAACAATCATGGAAGCCTTGAAGGATGCGATGCGCGCCCGCAAAGAGCAGGAAACCGGCACCATTCGCATGATTATCGCCAAGATGCGCGAGCGCGATATTGAAGTGCGCCCCAGTGGTAATATGGACGGCATAAGCGACGCCGAAATCCTCAGCATGATGGAAGGCATGGTCAAGCAGCGCCGTGAATCCATCACGATGTATGAAAAAGGCGCGCGCGCTGACCTGGTGGCGCAAGAAACCGCCGAAATCGCTATCATTGAAACCTTTATGCCGAAGAAGTTGTCGTCCGACGCGACCCAGGTAGCGATTACTGAAGCTATCGCAGCCACAGGGGCGACCAGCATTAAGGACATGGGCAAGGTGATGAATCTGCTCAAGGAAAAATATGCGGGTCAGCTGGATTTCGCGCAGGTCGGCGCGTCCATCAAAGCACGGCTCAGCAGCGCCGCCTAAGGCCTTGGCGCAGATGGGCTCGCTGGTAACCCGCTGGCTGGAACATTCGGCGTTAACAGGATGGGTTCTGGCGCTTGCTTTGGCGCAACAGTCACCTGGAACGCTTCGAGCAGCAGAGCGCTAACGGTCGATTGAAATGCTTTATCGATTTTGCTTAAGCCAACCCCGAGGCTAACATCGGATATCTCGATTTTGCGTGGCCGTTTCAGCCTCTTACCAACGTAAAATGGCGCTTGGGTATTGCTGTTCATTCCCATATAGGGCGCGGCAGTCTGATAATTCATTGCATAGACAGGTAGGAATTTTTCCGTGTGGCTGCGCTCTTCTGGATTTTCACCTAGCAGCTCTGTCGTCGTCGCCAGGCGTGATGTGCCATCCATCAGCTTGCTGATGGCCTGGAATGAAGCCGCCTGCGCGGGCATCTGGGCTGAGAGCTGATTGTTGAGTACGAGAGTACGCCCATCAATTCGTACCGTGGTGACGGCATGTGCGATTTTGAATTTACCGTTCTGTACGACATTACCGACAACAAAGCGGATATCCTCCGGCTTAAAGCCGACGGCCTGCAGCGCATGAAGCTTGAGCTGCGCCTGCTCATCACAAACGCCCTTGCCGACAATTAGCGCTTCATCAAGATTGCGCCGCTTGTTGCTACCAACTTCTTCATTGTCATAGCGAATAGCGCTGTTCACCCAGGCATTTACAACCATCGCCTGCAGATAGGGCGCGTGCATTTCGCGCACTTCCGTCAGCATCGTTTGATATTTTTGTAGCCCGGGAGCGCAGGGCACGACTACCTCATTAGCGCAATCGCGTAATACCATCTCCAACTCGGCGCGGTTGCGTGCCAACTTAGTGTGATTGGTAGCCAGCTGATCCAGCGCATTGTTCGTCGGCACATGCCGCAACATATTGATATCAGCAATTCGTGGCGCACCACGCCGCTGCGCCTCATCTTCGTTAAAGGGACCAAACTTCGGCGGATTGAGTGGTGCTGCCACGACACTATCCGCACTGCCGTTGAATTCCAGGTCGTTCGGCGTCATGTTATCGACGCTCCCCGTTAACATACCGGCCATACCCAGAGGAACAGCCATCACCATAATCGCCTTAGCCTTGCGGAAAGCTGTGAGTATTGCTGTGCGCATCGCCTGCTTTCAAAAGCAAATTCAAAGTTTCTAAGGCTTGAGCATATGAGAAAACGCTGTAAATGAAAGCCTTTTCTGCACGCCCCTTGCGGCACAGCTCCATCAGGGTTAATGATGCGCTATGTCGTTTCCGCCCTCATTTCTTGAAGAATTGCGCCAGCGCGTCCCTGTTTCCGACGTGGTGGGCAAAGCGGTCAAGCTCAGCCGCGCCGGACGAGAATATCGCGGGCTTTGCCCCTTTCACCGCGAAAAAAGCCCTAGCTTTTATGTGAATGATGACAAGCAGTTTTACCACTGTTTCGGCTGCGGCGCGCATGGTGATGTCATCAACTTCCTCATGCGGCAAAGCAATCTGACGTTTCCGGACGCCATCGAAACATTGGCAAGCCAGGCGGGCTTGCAGGTGCCACAGGCTGATCCGCGTGAAAAAGAAACCTATGACCAGCACAAAGTCTGGGCGCAACTGCTGGACCGCGCTTGCTTGTTTTTCGAGCAGCAGCTGCAGCAGCCTGCCGGGCGCGTTGGGCTGGACTATCTCCATAGCCGCGGCTTGAACGACGAGGCAATCGCGCGCTTTCGACTTGGCTTCGCCCCCGCCGACGCTCAAGCGCTCAGCATTGCACTCAAGCAGGCTGGGTTTAGCGAGGCTGATATGCTGACGCTTGGCCTCATCCGCAAATCGGAGAACGGCCCCGGTTCTTTCAGCTTTTTCCGTAATCGCGTAATTTTTCCGGTCGGCGATAGGCGTGGAGGTATCGTTGCATTTGGTGCGCGACTGATGAGTGGCGAAGGACCAAAATATATCAACTCACCGGATCACCCGCTGTTTCATAAGGGGAAGCTGCTCTATGGGCTTTCGCGCGCGCGCGGCGCTATTCAGCAACAACAACCGCTCATTGTCGTCGAAGGCTATATGGATGTCATCGCACTGGTCGAGGCAGGCTATAGCGGAGCTGTAGCACCACTAGGCACGGCGCTGACCGAAGAGCAGATGTTTGCTTTGTGGAAACTGCTGCCACGCCTTGAAGACCGCAAGCCAGAACACGACTATAGCCCAATTGTCTGTTTCGATGGCGATGTCGCTGGTCAAAATGCCGCCACGCGGGCGCTGGAACGCGCCCTGCCCCTGCTGACTCCGGCGCAAACTTTGCGCTTCGCCTTCATGCCCGCCGGGGAAGACCCGGACAGCCTTATCCGTTCATCCGGCGCGATGGCCGTGCAGCAGGTATTTGACCAAGCCAAGCCGTTGGTTGATGTCATTTGGGACAACGCGTTGCTCAACCGCAGGCTGCATACACCGGAAGACAAGGCCATGCACCGTGCAGTTTTGCGACAGCAGGTCACAAAAATCCAAGATCAGGAGCTAAAACGCTCCTACAGTGACGATATTAAAAATCGTCTGGATAATTTATTTCGTAATAATAATGCGATACAACGCGATTTTAAGCCTAAATCTTCCTTCCAGTCGGGCTTTGGCAAAGGAAAATTCGCACCGCCGCCGCCGATAATCAACCGGCGCGTGCCGGTCGCACCGCAAATCAGGCTGGAGCGCGCCATCCTGGCCAGCTTGATTAATCATCCAGATTTGCTGCTGGAATTCGGCGAAGAACTGGCCGCCTACTCGTTCCAGCAACCCGCCCACCGCACGATTGCCCAGCATTTAGGGGCGCTGATTGCGACAATGGATGATGAAGTCCTTGACTTTGAACAATTTTTTCGTCATCTGTCACAGTCGCTCCGCAGTGATTCGCAAGCTGATATTTTGCACGACAGCTTGTCCGAACTCATGGCGGAAACTACTTATATGCATGCCGGGTTCGCTCGGCCTGCGCAACAGTCGGAGGAAGCGCGTCTCGCGCTGCAGGAAATCTGGTCGCGCCGCCACGCGCAGCAAACCGACCCGGACATCGCCGCAGCGAAGGATCGTTTCAACGCCGACCCGAGCGCAGAGAATCAACAACGCCTGCAAGCGGTCATCCGCGCCAAGCAGGCGTTGCAACAAGAAGGTAATGCCGTTGCCCTACGCATGGGGCAAGACGGACAGGAAGCATCGTAACGCGGCAGCAAAACCTGTCGCGCTTTTTTGGGGGCACGCGAACAGAGCATGGCAGCAGCGAAGAAGATTAAGAAGCCCCTGGTAACCTCCTCACAGAACGACGATGAAACGCCGACGCGCGATAGCGCGTCCGCGGCCGTCAAGCGCCTGCTGAAACTCGGCAAAGAGCGCGGGTATGTGACCATTGATGAAATCAACGCGGCCTTGCCGCAAGGTAAAATAACGTCAGAGCAAATTGAAGATACCATGGCGGTGTTGACCGATATCGGCATCAACGTCGTTGATGGCGACGATGGCGACGATGAGAAGCCCACCAAAAACAAGAAGGCTGGCGCCGAAGGCGAGACGACGGCTGAAGGTGAAGAAACCGAGAAGGAAGAGGAAGAAGAGAAAGAAAAAGAAGAGGAAGAATCTGGCGGCAATATCGATGAAGAGACCGCCAGCCGCACCGATGACCCCGTGCGCCTCTATCTGCGCGAAATGGGCACCGTCGAGCTGCTGAGCCGCGAAGGCGAAATCGCCATCGCCAAGCGCATCGAAGCAGGCCGCGAGATGATGATTAGCGGTATTTGCGACTCGCCGCTGACCATTCAAGCCATTCTGGCGTGGCACGATGCGCTCGCGGAAGGCAAGATGCTGCTGCGTGACATCATCGACCTTGAAGCCACCTATGGCGGCGGGCCGGAAGGCGAAGGCGCGATTCCTGAAGAAGCCGCCCCGAAGGAAGATGAAGAAGAGGAAGGCGACAAAGGCGAAGGCGAGAAGGGTGAAGGCGAGGCTGGCGCTGCGGGCGGCGACGGTTTTGACGACGATGAGGAAAACAGCCTTTCGCTCGCCATGCTGGAAGACAAGCTAAAGCCGCAGGTCATTGAGACCTTCGATCTCATCGGCGCAACCTATGCCAAGCTCTTCAAACTGCAAGCAGCGCGTCACGCGGCGGAAGAAAAAGGCCAGGCGACGACGCCCCAGGCCGAAAAGAAGATGCTGGCAACCAAGGGCGAGCTCGTTGACCTGGTTCGAACCGTGCGGCTCAACAATCACCGTCTCGAACAGCTGGTGCAGCAGCTGTATACGCTCAACAAGCGCCTGATGGGCATTGAAGGCAAGATTCTGCGTATCGCGGGCGAAAGCGGCGTGAAGCGCGAAGAGTTCCTCGCCTATTACTTCGGTAATGAGCTGAACCCGCAATGGATTAAGTTCGTCTTCGATCCGGCGCACGGCAAGTCCGCCAAGAAAGAAGACAAGAAGCCAAAGGTTGTCGAGAAAGCCAAGGCAGGCAAGATCGCGAAGTCGGCCAAGGCTCCTGCGGCGAAGGCCGAAGAGACTGCCAAGGGGCTTCCTGCCCCGAACCTGAAGCACTGGACGAAATTCTTCGAGCATCATGGCGACGAAGTTGACCGTCTGCGCGCCGAAATCGCGATTATCTGCGACGAAGCCGGACTGGCGCTCGGTGATTTCCGCCGCATCGTAATGACCGTGCAAAAGGGTGAGCGCGAAGCGGCGAAGGCGAAGAAGGAAATGGTCGAGGCCAATCTGCGTCTCGTCATCTCGATTGCCAAGAAATATACTAACCGTGGCCTGCAGTTCCTTGATTTGATTCAGGAAGGCAATATCGGCCTGATGAAGGCGGTTGATAAATTTGAATATCGGCGTGGCTATAAGTTCTCTACATACGCCACATGGTGGATCCGGCAGGCGATAACGCGCTCGATCGCCGACCAGGCACGCACCATCCGCATCCCCGTGCATATGATCGAGACAATCAACAAGCTGGTGCGAACCAGCCGACAGATGCTGCACGAAATTGGCCGAGAGCCGAC
>JAGOHT010000110.1 GCA_017996055.1 Alphaproteobacteria bacterium | reverse complement strand
GCTGTGGCCGGAATCATCGACAACAAGGATATGATAATGTCCAGGAGCAGGTTTCCAGCTTAAGCTCTCTTCCGGTGAAGATTGGCCGAAGTAGCGATTGTCGATGAACCAGTGTAATGTTTTGGCTTCGCCGTCTGCTGTAGCCTTAAGCAGAATGACTTCGCTCTGCACACCTACGTGCGCCTGATAAATGACATGGGGTTGCGGCGAGAGAATAATCGGCGCGCTCGCGGCAGTGCTTGCAGCATTACAGCCCGGCTCCCAATTCGGCAAACGCGGCTTTTGTAAACCCGCGGAACGCAAGACTTGCTGCAAATCACTTGGCCAGACTTCGAATGTACGATACTCAGTCAGACCCGGTTGTATCTGGCAAGCACGTAGACCCGTTTGTCGATTGACCAACAGCGGCCGCAAAATACTGAGCCCGCGTAAGGGTGAGACACCTGGAATGAACCAGGTGCTGGTCACGCTGCTGCACCCAGCCAGTTCGAGATTGCCGGTGGTCGAGCAGACCGGCACTTGCTTGAGCTTCAGCCCTTCGGCGCGTTGGGCGATTACCGGATAGGGTGTATCGCGCAAGGCATCGGCCAGGGCAAAAAAGAGTGGTGCGGCGGCGCGCACCCCCACCAGAGCTGGGTTACTCTTGCCGCTGAAATTCCCCACCCAAACGACAAGGGCGTAGTGCCCAAACACGCCCGCTGTCCAAGCATCATGGAGACCGTTCGAGGTGCCGGTTTTCCACGCGATGCGCCCATCATCTTCCGAGCGGAGCGGATGTGGACTATGGCTGAGAACCTCAAGCGCCATAAGGCTTGCTTCCGGGGTCAGCAGCCGCTGCGCTGGTGTTTCGTCCTGCTGCGATAATTGAAACTTGAGCGGCTGCATTACGCCCTGATTAGCCAGCATGGTGTAAAGCACGGCCATTTCGCGCACCGTAACGCCCGCCCCCCCCAAGACCAGCGATAATCCATAGTCAGGTTCTGGTCGCAGACCGCTAACCTTTGCGCGCTGCAGAAACTGATAAAAACTTGGCTCCTTCAACTGCGCCGCCAGCTTAATGGCAGGGATATTCCGGCTGAAGCGCAAGGCGTCCGCTGCACTAATCGGGCCACGAAAATCGCGTTCGAAATTATCCGGCTGGTAGCTGCCGAAACCGGTCGGCGTGTCGGTCAGCACACTTTGTGGATGGATCAGCCCCTGCTCAAAAGCCAGCGCATAGATGAAGGGCTTAAGCGCGGAGCCGGGAGAACGCTTGGCACGTGTACCATCCACCTGGCCATTGATTGCAGAATTAGTGAAATCGGCCGAGCCTATACTAGCCAGCACCTGCTGATTACGCGTATCTACCAGCAGCACCGAAGCGTTGTTGATGCCGACACGGCGCTGATCGCGCACATAACCCTGCACGATGGTTTCCAGCTGCTGCTGCGTGGCGCTATCGATAGTTGCGGTGATCTGCGGCATAGCGGAATAGCGCCGCAGTAAATCCCGCACCATATGCGGCGCACGGCGCGGCAGGTCGCGCCTGCCCTTGTTTTGCAATGGCAGCTTCAAGAGCATTTGCTCTGTTTCCGTGACGGTGTAAGCGGCCTGCCAGCGCGCGAACAAGCGATAGCGCGCGGCCAGCAGATCCGGTTTATCCGTCTGCCCAGCAATCGGGCGGCGCCGTGCCGGGCTCTGCGGAATGACTGCGAGCGTCAACGCCTGCGGCAGACTGAGCTGCGCCGCTTGGGTCTGATAGTAAATCAGGCTGGCGGCGCCGACACCTTCAATATTATAGCCGTAGCTGGCGCGGTTGAGATAAGCCTCCAGTAGGGCATCTTTGCTATAGTAGAGTTCAAGACGCAGGGCGCAGAGTATTTGATAGAGCTTGCCGCCGAAGTTGCGGCTGTCGATACTCTGGGTCATGCGCGCCAGCTGCATGGTAATCGTTGAGGCGCCAATGCGCCGCCCGCCGAGCAAGCGTGTGGCAACTGCCCGCCATAGCGCCAAAGGGTTGACGCCAGGGTGCGTATAAAAATGCTGGTCTTCATGGAGCAGAACGGCAGAGCGCAGCACGGGGTTGATGGCGGCCAACGGCGTGAAGAGGCGGTATTTTTCGTCGACCGTCAGCGTCAGCCGGAGCAAAACCCCATGCCGGTCATAGACAGCCCGTGAGAATGATATGTCCGCCAACAAGGGCGGCCTGGACGTGAAAAAAAAACCCGCGCCTGCCAGCAAGGCACTGGCCGCCACCAGGCCGACGCGGTGACGCGGTCGCCTTAGCCAATCAAGATGATGGCCCATACCACTATCATGTTGAGAAGGGACAGGAACACGGCGGCGCTGCCCATATCCTTGGTAAGCTTCGAAAGCGGATGATACTCGCCGGAAATGCGCTCAATAGTATACTCAAATGCCGTGTTCAGGATTTCAACAATGAGCACCAGAAAGAGGCAGCCAATCATGACCGCGCGTTCGAGCGCGGTAACCTGAAAGACAAAGCTGAGTGGGATGCCGATGACGGCCAAAACTAGCTCCTGCTGAAAGGCCGCTTCCGACTGGCAAGCCGCCTTCAGCCCGGCGAGAGAGTAGCCAAAGGCTTTGACAATACGCATGAACGGGTTGGTCTCACGCGGTGGGCGGACGGGCTGCGAATCGGTCATTTGACCTCCATTTGCCCAACGACACCGCGCGCCTTGACGCTCCGCTCATACATGGACTCCGCATAGGCGGGCGGCACCGTGAAGTGGCCCGCATTGACCGCCTTAATTTTATAACGATAGGTCACTGCTGCGGTCGGCACGGTGCCGAAGGCGATGACGCGGTCTTCCCGCGCATCCACCATCTGCGGCTGCCAGGTGCTGCCATCGCCGTCATCCTGCACTTCGGGCAACACCTCGCCTTCGCCCTCGGCCCCTTCTTCCTCGCTACGCTCCGCTGGCAAGGCGGCAACACGCACCGATTCCGGCACGACTTCAAAACCTCCAGGCAGCAAATCAACCAGCGCAATATTCTGCCGATCATCATTGCCATGCGCCCGTAGCGTGACCACCACCTGAAGCACATCGCCGAGCGTAATAGCAGTGACCGGCTGGTTGTCAGCATTTAGGTAACGGCGGCTGATCTCGAGCCCGTCCTCAATCGGCTGGCTCGGCTTCAGCTTGTCATAACCATCTGTTGCGAGCTGATAGAACAACCCCAAATCACCGCCACCCGCGAACTTCACCGGCCCTTGCGTCAGCGCCAGCTGTGCGCGCTTGACCTGCGCGCCGGTGAGCGTCAGCGGCGTAAAGCCGCCTTTGGCATCCTGTTGGCTGATGCTGAGATTGTTACCCACCTGCACAATGCCCGCAGCCGCATAATCGCTCAGTGCCATAATCGCATAAGACGAAGACAGCGTGTTGAAGCTGCCCTCACCGATGAAATTGGCGATGCGGAAGAGAATAGTGCGGTCGAGCGTCGCCAACCGTTCCGGAAAGTGCCGCGCCATTAGGCTGAGATATTGGGCATAGCGATTTAGGCTGTTATAGAACCCATCCTGATCGACCCAGTAATGTGGCGTGTTATTCCAGAAGACGGCGTCGCCCAACGTGAACTTATCCATCAGTTTGTTGGCTTCTGGCGTCAGCTGCATCAGGCGATAAGCCGAGGCTAGATAAACTGCGGTGAGGTCGTTGTGCCAGCTGTCCGCCTGGTTTTTCTCCAGATATTGCAGCAAGCTCGGCAGATAATTAGCCGTGACCACGCCATCGCGCGTCAGCAGATAGATGGCATAGGCCATCACCCGCGCTTCAGCGAGGCTATTGGGCGAACGACCGGCGATATGCTTCGCATACTCTTCTGCGCGGCGCAGCAAATCATCCGGCACCTGCTGGTGCTTCTCGCGCGCCAGCAGCAGATAATGCAGTGCATAGATACTGACGAATTCATGGGCGTTGCCACGCGACCAGAGGCCGAAACCTCCCGTGTTATCCTGCCGCTCACGCAAACGCGCGACTAGTGAACGCAGACTTTCCGCCGCCAGCTTGCCGTCACCGCCTAGATCGGGCATGTCAGCAAGCAATATGGCAGGCAGGCCCTTGCTCACCAGTTGTTCCGTACAGCCATAAGGATAGCGATCAAGATAAGTCTTGAGACCAGGGATAAGGCTGACCGGTAGCGTTGAGAGCGCGGCATCGGCACTGGCGAACTCGCTATAAAGCGAACGATCTTGCGTCACCAGCTTGTCGCCATTCGGAACATAGCCCGCAATTAGCGCCGTCATGCTCGGCAGCGGCGGGCGCACGCTAAGCGAAACCTCGCTGTGGCTTTGAGCGGCACCGGCTTTGACGATAAAATCAAGCCGCGCATCGCCAAGCACATCCTTGGCACGCACCTTGACCTGGGTTTTACCTTCAGCGCCTTCGTCAATCGCCAGCGTTGCTTCCTGCCCTTCAACAATTTCCAAATGCGCCGAAGGATTAACACTCAGCGTGAGCTGTGCGGCTTTGCCGGAACCCGGAATATTATTGGCAACCGCCACCCCGACGGTGAAGACATCATCTGGCGCGGCAAAGGTTGGCGCGTTGGGGGAGACGATGATGTCGCCCCTCACGGCGCTGCGGGTTTCTGCCGCGCCCATCGCGGCACCAGAAACGGCGACCGCCATAATCCGCAGATTGCCGTTGAAATAATCGGGCACGTCATAGGTTACGCTGCGCGGAGTGCTGCTGGCTTCAATCACGCCGGACCAGAAGGTAACCGGCGGCAGGGTTTTGCGCTTGAAGGGATTGAGGTTCTTGCCATCGCTCATGCCGCCATCGCCGCCAGAAGCAGCACCGGCGCGCAATAAGCCATATTCCGGCATCAGCAAGTCAAGAATCTGGGCGGTATCAACCTGCAACGCCCGTTGGCCGATGAAATAATCGAGCGGCTTCGGTGTGACATAATGCCCGTATTGCAGAATGCCTTCATCAACCGCATAGATGATAATCTGTCCCGCTGTCTTCGTCTGATATTGAATGGTCAGCTTTTCGCCAGGCTTCACTTTCTCTGGCGCTTGCAGCTGAATGGCGCTATCGACCCCAGCCGTGCTGACAGCGATAGGCTGCACATTATAGGCGAGCGGCTTGGTGTAAACCTCTTTCGCCCCCAGCGCGCGCAGGAACTGCACATTGAGATAGCCACGACCGGCGAAATCCTGGGGCAACGTAATGCTCTGCACCGTGCTGTTGCTGCTGGTCTTGAACCATTTGAAGGCCAGGACATGGTCGGTTTCCAGGGTGATCAAACCAGCACCGGCATAGGGCGCAACGATATTCAGCTTCACCGTCTCACCCGCCTGATAGAGCGGCTTGTCCTGCTTCACGGTGATGACGGCATCCTTGCGCGCCTGACCGAGCATATTGCCCTCGCCGACGATGCTGTAGCCGAAACGTTGCACCGTCTCACCCTTTGCATTGCTGATGACCAGCACATAGCTGCCGCTCTTGCCGCTATCCAGCGGCAAAATCAGGCCACTAGCTGGAATCGCCAACGTGCCTTTGGCAATCTGAGTTTCCTTGGCCTTGGATCGATAGACATAAGCTCCATGCTCATCCTTGATGAGCGTATCGACATAATTGATTTGCAGGAGCTGCGTCGTCAGCCCCCCTGCCGCCACCGGCTTCAGCGTTGGGTCGAGTGCGAGCAGCTGCACACTGCGCTTGCTGCCCAAATTGATGTAGTCGAGATTGCCGTCCGGCTTCATGCCGACGACATAAGGCAGTGGCGACACCAGCACACTCTTGGCGGTGCGGACGCTGCGGCCGGAATCCGGCGCGAAGCCCTCGCCATAAAAGGTCAGCCGATAGGTCGCGTTGCCGAACTGGGCGAGATTGAGGTCGAAATTCGTCTCGCCTTTGGCGTCGGTCTGGCGCTCGGCCACCGGTTGGTCGAAGCTTTTCTTAGCCTGGCGCGCATCGAAGAAGCTGTAATCGGCGTAATCTTTAAAAGCAAAACCGCCTGGTGTGAGACTCAGGCTGCCCTTGATGCGATAGCCCACTGCGGGTGCGCCATACAGGTGCATCAGCTTGACCATGGCCTGCAGCCCTTCGGGCGTCACCCAGCCTTGTGGCTCCGGCTTGTTGAAGGCGGCGGTGATTTTCATCGTGTCGGGGAGGAATTCCTCAACCCGCACAGCGACACTGCCCAGCTGATGTTGGTCTTTCTCCTCCGCGCCGATGGCAAGGCGCACATTATAAACGCCGGTCGGCGATGTATCGCGGGTGACGAAATCGTAGCCGACGAAACCGGTGGCGCTCAGCTTGACCACGGATTTCTCGATGGTCTGGCCGCGTGGGTTGGTCACGGTCAGCTGCAGCGGCAGACCAGAGAGGTCTTGCGCCCAATCACCTTGCTTGACGATGATGCCGATATGGGTTGTTTCGCCCGGACGATAGATGCCACGGTCGGAGAAGAGGAATGCTTTCAGCCCCTCTTCGCTATCCTGGATACCATCCGTCTCGAAGCGTGAATAATCGAGGTTCCGATCGTAGCGCTTGTAGGGCATGAAGGCTAAATCTTCGCCCTGCTTGACGAGATAGGCTACTGGCCGCTTCTCATTCCCATAACCTACCAGATTGGGCAGCTTGGCATGACCGTCACGGTCTGTCTGCACCTTCAGTACCGTCAGGCCGTTGAGCCCCAGTACCTCAACCGCACTATCACGTACCGGTTCACCGGATTCCACCGACTGCACGAAAACGTCCTGCGTGCCATCACGCGCCGTCTTAACAACCAGACCGAGGTCGGAGAGCAACACAAAACGGCGGTCGGTTGCGGCGACGCGCTCCCTGCCATCTTTATCCTGTTCCAGAGCCTCGAGCGTCAGCAGGAATAGCCCTTTGCCGTTCGGCTTACCCTTGGCGACCGCGCCATCCTTGCCCTCCGGAACGCCGTTCAGGTAGGGCGCAAAATCAAATGCGGTGAATTGCGGCTTGCGTGGATCGTCGTTGCCAAGCTTCGCTGTCTGAGTAAAGACTTCGCTGAGATTATCTTCGTTGAGATAACCGCTAAAATTGGGGTCGGCAAAATTACCGCCCGTCTGGCTAACGAAATGCGCGATATTCGGCGTGGTCACGCGGTGAATGCGGTAGCGCAGCTGTTTAACGCCGAGAGCATAGACGGCAACTTTCTTCTCACCGCTCAGAGCCAGCAAGGCACCATCGCTTAGTACCTTCACTTCACGCTGATAGGCCGGAATCTGCAGCGTCTGGTCATGCACATTCGCAAAAACAAATTCGCCTTTACCCGGCATATCCTTGGTAACGCGGGCAAACAGCCAGCGCTGCGGTTCCGTCTCCAGCTTCACACTATGGACAGTGCTGTAATCATCCAGGGCGGGGTTAAGCGTGAACTTAACTTCGGGCAGCGTGGCATATAGTTTGTCGTCAATTTCAAAGGTGCTGCGCCAGGCGTAATCCTTGCTGGGCACCGCGCCTTCGCTCACCGGCGCTTTATCCTTCGGCAACTGGCGGAACTGCAAATGCTTGGCCAACTCCGCACCGCTCACCGGCACGTTGGTGGTGATGATGGCAACCTGCTCCGGCTCATATTTGTCGTTCTTGACCAGACGCAGTTCCATGC
>JAGOHT010000109.1 GCA_017996055.1 Alphaproteobacteria bacterium | reverse complement strand
CTTTGCCAGTGATAACGCTCCGAAACTGAAGCTCTCCGGCGTCCGTGACGATCTCACTATGCAGGCGCTGCGGCTCTATATCCCGGCGGCGACGCAAGCGGCTATGGGGATCTGTCTTCTCGACTTGCGGGATGGCGTTTTGCGTATCGCCGTTGGTGACAAAATCGAACAGACCGAGATTGACAATATCACCGAAGCGTTGATCCGTGGTCGCCGCCGGATTGACAGCGTTGAGATTGAACCTTGGGATCGAGCCGAATTGTCGCGCCTGATGCGTGAACAATCGGAAATGCCCGGCGAACGTCTGTTGCGGATTTTTGCCACGCTCAGCCGCGATGCCGATGACTCGATGCTCATCGAGCAAGCGGTGCATGATATTCTCGCCGAAGCGCTACAAAGCCGCACCTCGGACATTCACCTCACTTTGCAGGATGACGATGCGCGCTGTTGGGTGCGCTACCGTGTGGATGGCGATATCATCTACAAGCATCTCATCCCAAACCGCGTGATGGCGCCAATTGTCACGCGCATCAAGACCGACGCCAAGATGGACGCCGCCGACCGGCAGCATCCGCAGGATGGCCGTCTGGCTTTTGAGTGGCAGGGGCGTATGATCGATGTGCGAGTCGCCTGTCTGCCGGTGGCGCCAGCCGGTGAGAAAATCACCATGCGTCTGCTTGATCGCGAAAATCTACGGAGCTTTCCGGAGCTTTTCAACAATGCGCCGGTCGTGGCCGACCGCTTGAAGCGTACGCTGCATGGCCATGTGAAGGATGGAGGTCTTATCGTCGTTTCGGGTCCAACCGGCTCCGGCAAATCGACGACGCTGTATGGTATTATTCAGGAAATCGACCGTGCGGCGAAAGCGGTCTATTCGGTCGAAGCGCCAGTCGAGTATGATATGCCGCTGGTTGACCAGACTTCGGTGACTGATAATTCCGCCAACAGCATTGCCGACATTATTCGAGCGCTGATGCGCCATGATCCGGATGTGATTATTGTCGGCGAAATGCGCGACAGTGACACGGTTGAGGCGGCGCTGCGCGCCACCGAATCCGGCCACTTGGTCATCACCACGGTGCATGCCGTCGATGCTTTGCATACGCTTGACCGTATCGATGGGTTTTTGAATTCTGCCTACCGCACTAGCGGTCTGTATATTCTCGGTCACGCGCTTGTCGCTAGCCTGTCGCAACGGTTGGTTAAAACGGTCTGTCCAGCCTGTCACCAAACTGCGGCGGCGGGGGAAGTTTTTGGCGGCGTTGAACGCTGCCAGGAATTGGAGCTCGATGCGGACGGGATGGTGGCGCTGGCTAATAAAGAAGGCTGCGATTTATGTAACCATCGCGGTTTCCTTGGGCGGACGCTGGCACTCGAAGCGATGTTCCCGCCGGAAGACCAGAGCAGTCGTCGCGCGATTACAGAAATGTTGGTCTCCAACGTTTCGAACTCAATTACCGATATTCCCGGCACCATCTATATGCCGCGGCGCGATTCCATACGTGATCTCATCGCGCGTAAGGTGGTCGATGCCAATATGGGCGCTGCACTGCTGGTCGAAGAGGCCGCGACGCGACAGTCGCGGCGTTAGGGTAGGGGCGTATGAAACTCTTTCACGCCAAATTTATTGAACCCTTGCCCGGCGGTTCTGTTGCCGTCCGTGAAGAGGATTTCTATTTGCCGGATGCCGCTGCGGTGCGGCGCACCCTGCGGAATCGTGGCTCCTGGCCGATAAAGATTCTGGAACAGCGGCCGCAATGGCTGGAATGGATGGATGTGCGGACGCGCACCTGGCAGTTGCAGCTGCTGCGGGCCTTGCGTTTTCAGAGCGTAACCAGCTCGGCAGGCACGGCATTCCTGAACATTATCGAGGGAGAGGCAGACCCCCGCCGTCGTCTGGCGTTTCTGCCATCGCGCACGGTGCTGAAGGGGGGCGGTTCGTTTTCAGATGCGCTCAAGGCGCTGAAGTTGATGGATGCCGCGACGCTCGCCATCATTATCGCGGGCGAACGGGCGGGCGATTTGAAAGGGGTTATTCCCCATGCCATTCAGCATGTCGAGGAAAAGGGCAAGCAATATAAGGCGGTGACGGCGGCCTTGAGCTGGCTGGCCTTCGATATTTTCAACGTGCTGAGCGCGCTTTGGGGTGCGCAATTCGGCTTTATTCCTTACCTGCATGAAAATATGCCGAAGAATGCCAAGCCCGAAGCGCTGGAAAAGATGAACAATGCTATCGGTCTGGCGTCCAATATCAATATGTCGCTAATTGTCATCACGACGCTTATTATCGGCGGCGGCATCAGTCTGGCAATGGCCTTTTGGTCGAACCGGCACAAGCCTGACCATTTCGCCGCACGGATTGTTATGCGGGTGCCATTGTTCGGTGAATATTTCCGCAATGCGGCGCTATTCGATACGTCACGTCTGACCTCGCGTCTACTTCGTGGCAAGGTGCCGCTCGATGAGGCCCTGCGTATTATTATCGAAACGACTGTCGAGCCTTCGGCGCGCAGCTACTGGACGGAATGTCGGAATCGCGTCATGGCCGGTATTGAACCGGCGCGGGCGTTGGCGCGCTGGCCGTTGACGAAGGGCGAGCGTGACCAGCTGATGACGGTCGAGTCGGTCGATCAGTTGATTGAGGTCTATGAGTCAATTGCAGAAGAGCGGCAAATGATGACAAAGGCGACGCAACGGCGTATCGTTGTTGGAGGCGTTGCCTGTCTTATGCTCCTTTTTGGTGCCGTTGTTCTCACCATGATTTATCTCTTGATGATACAAAATAACGGCTTCATGGAAGGCCTTTCCGGACTGCGTGATGGTGGTGACTCCGGCTCCAACTCTAGCGGGGGCTAGGATGGCGCTGGCGCAGTTCAAGCAAATCATGGCGCGCGCGGCGCAAGGCGCCAAAGCGGCCGCAACGAAATTCGAGGATGCCGCTGCCAAGGCCGAAGCCGAGGGCAGTATCGTTCAGGGAGAAGGCGGCGGTTTTTTCAGCGGCGCGACTGCGCTCAATAATTATTATTTCCCCAACGAGCTCATCGGTGGCGTTTGTCCACGCGTAGCGGGACAGGAGCGTGAAATCGCCTGGCACGCTGCGTCCGAGGCTTGCGACACTGAGCGCGTCCAGCTGGTTTGGAGCGTCGCAGGCGACAAAATTTGGTATCTTGCTGCACGCTCTGCGGAGTTTGCTTCGCATTCCCACACTTGGTGTCCATTTGCATCTTTCTTGCCCGGACGCGGTGACGCACGCGCCGCACCGGTGTGCTATGCTTATTACTCCGATGAAGTCGCGGTGCTGATGACTGTTACCGCAGATTCGCTGCAAGTCCATCGTGGTACGACTGCCGTTGTGCGGGCGAAGGCGGAGCGCGTTACCCGCGAACTGGGCATGACGCAGATCCTCACGCTCGATCCAGACGTTATCATGAAGGTGCAGCCCGTTGCCTGGCATTCGGTCACCTTGTTTGAAGACAGGCTGCGCCGGATGCTATCTACCATCGTGGTAGGCGTTGGGTTGATTTTTGCCTCAATCGCCTTTTTCATTTGGCTTTTTGCCGTGCTCGGCATCATGCAGCAGCAACGTCACCTGGAAGATATTCAAGATCGTACCCGCCTTAAGACCATGGATTTGATGAGCGATGTCGAGAAGATGCGTGCCAGTTTGCTGCGCGAACAGGTTGCGCGTTTCGCGGAGTTGAATGAAGGTTTGGTGCAAGTCGGCGGTTGGATGAAGTTCTATCAGATTAAAATCAATAAGGTGCGGTGGCGCGCCTCTGTGCCGCCCAGCGTCACTGGTGATAAAATCAAAGAACTCGGGGCGAAGCTACTGACTACGACAGACCAAGGCGTTCTCATTGGCACCGATAATGATCCGGCGGTGAAGCGATGAGCGCGCCCCAAAGCCCCAGCCCCTTCCGCGCATTACTCTCACCCGATTATCTTGGGCGGGCGATGCGCGCTCTTGACCGTGCGACGCTTGTCATCATCGGGGTCGTTTGGCTGGGGGCCATTCTTATGATGGGCATTGCGATTTATACTGCGGTGAAGGCAAACAAAGCGCGGCAGTTGACGGAAGAAGCTGCCGCTGTCGAACCTATCGTGCCGCAAACGTTGCGCGCGGTGGTGCCGCGCGCCGAACTCGAAAAACTTGCCGAGCGTTTGCGTGGCCGTTTCGATAAAATTTCGTTCAACGCCATGCCGGACAACTCTTTGGAAATAACCAGCAGTGAAGCCGGGTTGTATCTCGACTGGCTGGCCGCGCTGAGTTATCTCGACACGATCGCGCCGCAAGTGCGTTGGGCGATCCGCGATCTTTGCGTGGGAACTGAGTGCGGCGGCGCTTTAATGCGCGCGGCGGTCTCTGGTGAACGTGTGACTTTTAAAATGCCGGAAGCGGTTAAGCCAGAATCTGAGGTTTCTGGACAGAAATCGTAATTAGCATGACCAGTTATGCTTGTGGGACCCCCAGTCTTATGCGGTAAGTATAGACGCAATCTGGGAATTTCAGTTTGTTCCTTATTGTCCTTAAGCAAAAGTTAACGTTTGCGAAAGCTTAATACTGATTGGATAAAATAAAAAAACAGCTGCTTGCCGGTAGATTGCCATACGGTAAGATGCGCCAGAGGGAGTCCTTCATGCCAACTTATCAAAGTGCTCGTGCCTTGAGGCTGCAGTCCGATGCCGGTATCGCCATTGGGCCGATCTTATTCGTGGTGGCTATTTTAGGCATCTTGGCAGCGGCAATTGCTGCCGGTAGTGGCTCGTTTACTGGTAGCAGCAGCACGGAATCGGCGCGCACGAAAGCTGCCGCGCTAATTCAGATCGGGCAAAACCTGAAGGTTGGTGCCGATCGTTTGGTTGGTCTCGGCTATGATGCTGATACAATTCATATTGATGTTACCAGCACGACGCTTGACAATGATATTTTTTCGCCATCAGGCGGCGGCGTTGGTGTACCCTCAATTACCATGTCGAACAATCCAGCGAGCGACATCTGGAAATACACACATCTTGCTGTAACCAATATGGGAACCTCAGCGACCGAGTTGGTAGCTTTCTTGCCGGTGGCCTTGACGGTTTGTGATCAAGTCAATGCCAAGGCGAATGCGATTACGACCTCGGCAAGCAATGACAGTGCTCTTGCAGCGGACGTTGGTAATCTGGCGAACGACCCAAGCGGTGGTGCAGCGTGGCCAACACAACTGAAAGCCATCGCGACCGGTTGCTTGAAAGGTACCGGTGCCTCCACTGGTTATTACTATTATCAGGTTCTCGTTATTCGCTAAATTGTTGCGGCTATAACGAGCGAGGGGTTTCCTGCCATGCGGTTCAGGGGGAGGCGGGGGGTGTCTGCTGAAGCGGGCATCGCTTTGGGGCCGATACTTTTTATTGTCGCCATCCTTGGCATTCTGGCTGCGGCCATTGCGGCCAGCAGTGGTTCGTTTAGTGGCAACAACCGCAATGAAGCGGCGCGGACGAATGCTTCTGCGCTTATCCAAATCGGCAATCTGCTCAAGGTCGGTTTTTCCCGGCTTATCGGCAGCGGCATAGAATTTGACAGTATCATCATCGACCCGAACAGCACTGTGAACGACACAGATTTGTTTTCGCCGAGCGGGGGCAGTGTTAACGTGCCGATGCATACGCTCGCTAATGATCCTGCGATTGATATCTGGCATTATCCTTTGGCCGCTCTGCCGCAGATGGGGACGAGCGCGACTGACCGTATAGCTCTCCTGAAAATTAACAAGGCGCTTTGTCTTCAGATTAATATCAAGGCGAATGCTATCAGCACTGACGCGGACGATAGTGCGTTGGTTGCCGATATTGGCGACGTAACCGCCGGGACGCTGACCGGCGTGGCCGCCTGGCCAACGCCACTTATAAGCAAAGAGATGGGCTGTTTGAAAAATACAAATGTGACAACGGCAGGCTATTTCTATTTCCAGGTGCTTGGCGTTCGCTGACCTTTTCCGTTTGGGGCTGCGGCATATGCGCGCAGGCTGTGCGGACTGGTTCAGGACGCCCCCTTGATTAACCGGCAAACTCCATTTATAAGCAGCGGCTTAGCGTCCTCAGTGCGATGACCTTCGGGAGCTGAGCACTCTTGCAAATCCAAAGTGAAGCGCGCAATTTGTCGCAGCTTTAGGCCGTGCTTTCGCTCGATTCGTGGCGATTTTCGTCTTTGGTCTTGGCGGTCGCGTTTTTGGGGTGGCGTGCTGTCGCTTGGTCGGCGCGGGCGTGATAATAGGGTGAGGGAAAATATGGCGTGGTTCAATCAGCAGTTTGCCTCCTTTGCCGCGACAGGCTTCGTTGGCGTGTTATTCGGGGTCGCCCTGCCGGCCTTTGCCGGTCAGCCTGTGGACTGGGCTTATGGCTTCCAGCCGGGGGCTTCTCCCGTCCGTACGGAAATGGATCACTTTCATAGTACCTATCTAGTGCCGATGATGTTCGGTGTTTCGGCACTGGTTCTTGGTCTGCTGGTCTACCTTATCATGCGCTTCAATAAGCGCGCCAATCCGGTGCCGGCACAGTTCGCGCACAATACGGCGATTGAAATTGCCTGGACGGCGCTGCCGATCATCATTTTGATGATTATCGCTATCCCCTCCATGCACTTGCTCTATTTTGGCGATAAAGTCGCGAAGCCGGATATGACAGTGAAGGTCGTTGGCCATCAATGGTATTGGTCGTATGAATATCCCGATAACGGCAATTTTGGTTTTGATGCTCGCCCGATTTGGGAAAGCTCGGCCGTGACTGAGGCTCAAGCCGCCGCCTTGCTCAAGGATGCGGCACCGACTTGGCTCATCCCGACCGATAAGCCGCTGCGCTTGTTGGAAACCGACAATCGTATGGTCGTGCCTGTCGGTTCCAATGTCAGGATTATGGTGGCGGGTACAGATGTGATTCACTCCTGGTTTGTTCCGGCGCTGGGCGTACAAAAGTCTGCTGTTCCGGGGCGTTTGAACGAGACCTGGCTTAAGGCTGATCGTGAAGGGGTCTATTACGGGCAGTGCACACAAATTTGCGGCATCGGCCACGGCTATATGCCGATTGTGATTGAGGCGGTTTCGCCAGAGCGTTTCGCGGCTTGGGTCAAGACCAAGCAACCGACAGCGCATTAATTGGAGCATGGAGTAAAAGCAATGGCACAGGTTCACGGCGCAGCCCACGACGACGGCCACGCGCATACCCCCGGCTTCTTCCAACGTTGGTTCTGTTCGACCAACCACAAAGATATCGGCACGCTCTATCTGATTTTCGCAATCATTGCCGGTCTGGTCGGTGGGGCTTTCTCCGAATTGATGCGCGCCAATCTACAAAATCCTGGCAGTCCCTTCGTGAAGGACGGTCAGGAATGGAACGTCATCATCACTGCGCACGGATTGATTATGGTGTTCTTCTCGGTCATGCCTGCACTCATTGGCGGTTTTGGCAACTGGTTCATCCCGCTGATGATTGGCGCACCGGATATGGCGTTTCCACGACTCAATAACATTAGCTTCTGGCTGCTGGTTCCGGCCTTTGGCTTGCTGTTGGCCTCGGCGTTTGTCGGGCAGGGAGCTGGCACAGGGTGGACGGTGTATCCGCCGCTCAGTACCTC
>JAGOHT010000108.1 GCA_017996055.1 Alphaproteobacteria bacterium | reverse complement strand
TTTTGGAGGACGCAGTCAGAGACACAAAATCAATACACATTGCAAAAAAGTCAGTATTTCTGAGACGTTGAGGATAGATGGGATGCCTCAGGAAATTCTCACTACCGAATTTCAAGACCGGAGCCATAAACCACTCGGCCACCCATCCACAAGTGTGAATAATATTGCAGTTTTGTGCTTCTGGGCAAGCCCTATAAAGCCGCTGGCTCACCGCTCGCGAAGCGATTCATGCTGATGCTTAGCCAAGGGCGACAACAGATACTCAATCACCCGACGTGTTCCAGTTTTAATCTCAACCGTAACGGCCATGCCTGGGCTCAGTGTTACAAGCCTTTCATCAATTTGCATTTGTGTTTGGTTGAGCGCGATGCGCGCGGCATAAACATATTCCTGACCGTTGGGTTCGCTTGAATCATTCTCCGCCCCACGCTTTCGGTTGTCATTTGAGATGTCAGCTGGCTTATTCCTCACGATGGCATCTTGCGATACCGATTCCACCTGACCATGCAACAGACCATATTTCGTGAAATTGAACGTATCGACTTTGATAGCCACTTCCTGACCATCATGCACGAAGCCAATATCGCGGTTCGTGATCATCGCTTCGATTTCTAGCTTGCTATCGGCAGGCACGATCACCAGCAGCGCCTGTGCAGGGGTCACTACGCCACCTTCGGTGTGCATCGCTAGCTGTTGCACGGTACCCTCAACCGGCGCGGTCAACGTCTGGAGCTTATATTTTTGCGCAGCCTGCACCAGTTGCTCCTGCAGCGTTTTTACCTTCTGTTCTGACTGCGTAAGGTCGTCGAGATTTTTGTGGCGATACTCAGCTTCAACCTGCAGCTTTTGCTCACGCAACGCTGCTACACCAGACGATGCTTCAGCCAAACGCCCTCGCTGCACCGCCAATTCGTGCTGATGCTCCACAAGGTCTTGTTCTGCCGTCAAAGCATCAAGCTTAGAGCTATAGCCTTTGGCTGCCAACTCATGACGCATGACATAGCGCTTCTTCAGCAAAGGCATCGCCTCGTTCAGCTTACCGATAGTCGATTGAACTGCAGCAAGATTACCTTCGTTTTGCGCAATTTGCTTATCGATGCCACTCAGCTTGGCGCGCATTTCTTCAACCTGATTAGCAAGCATTTTCTGCTGCATCGTGATTTGTTCAGCGGTCGCGCCTTCCGGCGCAACAAAGGCTGCATTCAGGTCTTCCTTAAGACTGGTTATGGCGCGGAGACGCGCCGTAGCCAATTTCTCCTGCAATAATTCTTGTTCCAACCGGTCGCGCTCGGCCCCATTGATGGTCGGATCTATCTCTATCAGAACCTCGCCAGTCTTGACCTGTTGCCCATCGCGCACATGAATGGCGCGGACGACACCGGTTTCGAATGGCTGGATAGTTTTAACGCGTTCGGTCGGGATAATTTTTCCCTGCGCCGTGGCGATGATATCGACACTACCCAGACAGGCCCATAGCAGGGCTGTCAACAAGAATAGAATAATCGTTCCTGCAACCGCTCGCCCAGCTGGAGACGCCGGCGTCTCGATAATTTCAAGCGCCGCAGGCAGAAATGCTCTGTCATGACCTACAGGAACAGCAAAGAATTTTTCAGAAAATCGTTTAAACAACGCTCAGCCCCCTTGCAATCGCAAAAGCGAAGCATAGCGCCCACCAGATTTGGCCAAGGCATCATGCGTGCCATCTTCAACAATCCGGCCTTGTTCAATCGTGAGGATACGGTCACAATTGCGAACAGCGGAAAGTCGGTGCGCAATGATCAGAACCGTGCGCCCCTGCACGATGAGCCGCATATTCTCCTGAATGATGTGTTCGCTTTCATAGTCTAACGCACTCGTTGCTTCATCGAAAATCAATATGCGGGGGTTCATGACGAGGGCGCGCGCAATCGCGATGCGCTGGCGCTGCCCGCCGGACAGGCTGGTTCCTCGTTCACCAACTGGCGTGTCGTAGCCTTGGGGCAATTCCATAATAAATTCGTGTGCGCCTGCCAGCTTGGCGGCCTGGATAACCCGCTCAATCGTCATGCCAGGGTCGGCCAACGCGATGTTGTCGCGAATAGAGCGATTGAACAGCATATTCTCCTGCAGCACGACCCCAACCTGCCGCCGCAACCACGTCACGTCCACCACGCCTAAATCAACACCGTCGACCATGACGCGACCGGTCTCCGGCGTATAGAGACGCTGCACCAGTTTGGTCAGTGTGGATTTACCGGAACCGGACGGGCCAACGATACCAACCACCTGCCCCTTCGGAATGTTGATCGTGACGTCATGCAGCACAACGTTACCGTCCGGCCGGTAACGAAAGGTCACATGCTCAAAGCTGATTGCGCCGTTGATGGTGGGCATGGCCGTTTTGCCAGGCGTAAAATGCGGTTCAGGCGGCGTATTGAGGATGTCGCCGAGCCGGTCTATGGAGATACGTGCCTGGTGAAAATCTTGCCAGATTTGCGCGAGCCGCAAGACCGGTTGCGATACGCGCCCCGCCAGCATATTGAAGGCGACCAATTCGCCAACCGATAAATCGCCGCTGATAACGGCCTTCGCCCCAAAGAACAAGATGGCTGCCGTCACCAGTTTGCTGATGAGCTGAATTCCTTGGCTTGCCCAATTCCCAAGATTCAAAACTTTGAAACTTGCCTGCACATAGCCCGCAATCTGTTCTTCCCAGCGCCGTTGCATCTGCGGCTCGACAGCCATAGCTTTCAAAGTTTCAATGGCGGTAATGCTCTCCACCAAAAAAGACTGGTTCTCCGCCCCGCGATTAAACTTTTCGTCAAGCTGACGGCGAAAGATTGGCGTGATGGCAACAGAGATGCCGACATAAAGCGGAATTGACACCAGCACGATGCCGGTCAAAATGAGCGAATAATAAGCCATCACCGCAAGAAAGATGATGGTGAAGAACAGGTCAATCACCAAGGTCAAAGCGGAGCTGGTTAGAAAATTACGGATATTCTCCAGCTCGCGCACACGCGCCACGCTATCCCCTGCCCGCCTCGATTCGAAATAGGCTATCGGCAGCGCCACCAGATGCCGGAATAGACGGGCGCCAAGCTCGACATCAATGCGGCTTGTTGTATGCGCAAAGACATAGGTCCGCAACGCCGTCAGCACACTTTCAAAAACAGCAACCGCGACCAGACCGATGATCAGCACGTCCAGTGTCGTCAGGCCGCGATGAACCAGCACCTTGTCAATCACCACTTGAAAGAAGAGCGGCGAGATGAGCGCAAAGATCTGCAGAAAAAATGATGCAACCAAAACCTCGACGAGCAGGCGCCGATATTTGTGCATTGCTTGCAGGAACCAGCTGATGTCAAAACGTCGCGCTAGATCGCCCAGACCGGCACGCTTGGTCATTAAGACCAATCGCCCGCCCCAGATTGATTCAAATTCGGCGCGCGACAGGGTCTGTGGGCGGCCCACCAAAGGATCTTGAATGAGCACCGAGTCACCGGCGATTTTGCCGATGATAAAATAGCCGCCGTTCTGATGCACGGCGATGGCCGGAAACGGTGTCAGCGCCAGGCGGCTCCAGTCGCTGGTCACGGCGCGCGCCTTCATCTTGAGTTCCTTGGCGGCACGGAGCATTGCGGTCGTATCTATGGGCGCACCACCAAATTGGTGGACTAGTTGCTGAGGATCAACAGCCACGCCATGAAAGCGCAGCATGAGGACCAGGACAGCCAGCCCAGTGCCTCCTTTGTTCGTCTCTTGCTCCGCTTCAGGCGACATGCCAGCCCAGGCCAATTACGGCAAAATATCGTATTGTTTCGAATGAATTACGCTCGCCGTTTATAGCAATGGCAAAGGCCGAACCAAACCGAATTCTTTGGTTAACCGTGCCAGACTGTGGCGCCGCACCTTAGAAATTGCAGCATAAAGCGTCCCGTGACGCTCATTGTCTGCTATCCACCCATAGCAACACTGATTAAATTAGTTTGTTAAGCTGTGATATATGCAAAACCGCGCCATACAGTGATGGCGCGGTCAAGATGCACAGTCTTTAATTGGTGGCTTAGAGTGACTGATTACATCGCACGGACATTGACGAGGAACTTCTCGACCTGTTCCTGCAGTTCAGTCGAGCGCTCCTGCAAAGCCCGGGAGCCTTGGAGCACGTTGGTTGATGAGCGGCCCGTTTCTTGCGCAGCCTGCTGAACGCCCACGATATTGGTTGAAACCTCACGTGTTGCTGCGGACTGCTCTTCGACGGCACCCGCAATCGAGGTATTCACATCGCTAATTTTAGTAATCACGCGCGCAATTTCTTGGATAGCATCTGCCGTTGATTTACTTGAGTCCTGAATTTCTTTAATTTGCTGCTCGATATCGCCAGTTGCCTTCGCAGTTTGGTTCGCAAGCGACTTCACTTCCGAGGCCACAACCGCAAAACCTTTTCCGGATTCGCCCGCGCGCGCTGCTTCAATTGTAGCGTTGAGTGCGAGCAAATTGGTTTGGCTAGCGATCTGCGCAATCATCTGTGTAACCTCGCCGATTTTGTCGGCCGTGTGCACCAGCGCGGAAACCATCTTGTCGGACTTCGCCGCTTCGGCCACGGCAGAATTCACAACCTCGGTCGCCTCCGATAGCTGGCGGGCGATTTCCGTCACAGATGCCGCCAGCTCTTCCGAAGCCGCCGCCACGGTCGATGACTGCTGGTTAGTTTGTTCTGCCGCCGCCGACAAGGACTGCGCCGTCATCTGCATCTCGTTCGCTGATGTCGCAACGGTCTCGACAACACCCTTCACGTTCTTTTCAAAATCTGCGGCCAGCTTGGCATTCTCGGCTTTACGCTTCGAAAGGTCGGTCGCGAATTTGACCACCTTACAGACCTTGCCGTTTAGGTCGAGAATGGGGTTATACGAAGCTTCAATCCAGCACTCTTTGCCGCCTTTACCAATACGCTTATATTGCGCGGCCTGATATTCGCCGCGATTCAGCGCGTCCCAGAACTGCCGATATTCAGCGCTGTTCTTATAGCCTGGTTCAACAAACAGGCTATGGTGCTTGCCCTGAATCTCCGGCAGCGTATAGCCCAACACACTGAGGAAGTTTTCGTTCGCCGTGATGATGGTGCCATCCATATTAAATTCGATAACGGCTTGCGATTTGCCGATAGCCGTCACTTTGCCGAGCAAATCGGCATATTCGGACTTCTGAGCGCTCACATCCGTAGCAAATTTGATAACCTTATAAGGCTTGCCATTTTTGCCAAGAACAGGGTTGTAGGAGGCTTCAATCCACACTTCTTTGCCCCCCCTGCCGAAGCGCTTGAATTGCGCGCGCTGAAATTCGCCGCGATTGAGGTCATCCCAAAACTGCCGATACTCTTGGCTGTTCCGGTAGGTCGGGTCAACTAACATGCTATGATGCTTGCCCTTCACCTCATCCAAACTATAGCCCATCGCGCCAAGAAAATTTGCATTGGCGGTAATGATGGTGCCATCAAGATTAAACTCAATGCTCGCTTGTGAACGGTCGAGCGCTGCAACTATAGATTGCGCATCTGACGAACAAAAAAGGCTGCTGAACATCGTGAATCTCCTAGTGATATTTTGAGACGACAGGGTGAAGGCGAAGAGTGTAGAGTCTAAAATTAGGACCTGAATGGTGCACTTGAAATGTAAAAAGATAATTAAAAACTGAATGCGCCCATAATCGAGCGCTATTTCCGTCACTGATTGAAGATGGGAAGGATCCCCTTAGCGATTTAAGGACAGGTCCTCAATCGTGAGAACACCATCGTGTGCTGAATGATGTTGGTGATGCACCGTGAGGTCGGGTCGCTCGGCATGAGGCGCTGGCTTAGCCTCTGACAGCGACTTGATATCAGGCTCCGGCTCATTCGGTTTATCAGCGGGCGACAGGTTGGGGTTGCGCCAACGCAGATGGACGGTGACGCCGTCAACGTCTTCCATCATTCCACCCTCTTCCTCAGCAGCTTCGCGCTCCCAGAGCAGAATATTGCGCTTCAATATCTCATCAGCTGCGCGGCGGCGATGCTCATCAGAAATGCGCTGGTGGTTGCTGACGCCAATCATCTCGACAAGATGCAAAAGATTCATGATGAGGCATCCCTTTAGTGACCACAACGATGCTTCCTACGATCTCAGGTTAGGCTCTGCCTTGGCAAAATCAAGCCATAACGGGCTATAAAGGTTGCGGCACCTTGTCTCAGCGGTCTTTTACTATTTTTCCCAACCCAGCTTCACGCGCGGATCATAGGCGTGCTTTTTCGCCCATTTTTCAACAAATTCCGTAAGCGAAGCCTCTGGCGCTTCTGGCAACACAATTTTAAGCGAGACAAAGAAATCGCCGGGCAGCGTGGCGGTGCCGTGCGGCGGAATGCCCTTCCCCTTGAGGCGCATGAGCGTACCGGTGTTAGCGCCGCGTGGGATTTTCACCGTTACCGCGCCATCCAGCGTCGGCACCTTAATGTTTGCACCGAGCACCGCCTCCTGCAAACTTACCGGTGTCTCTAGGTAAATATCGCGCCCCTTGCGGCTGAAATAGGCATGAGGCTGAACGCTGATTTCAACGATTGCGTCACCGCTATCACCGGCGCTTGCCTGCCCCTGCCCCTTCAGGCGGAGCTTTGCGCCATCCTCCGCGCCGGGTGGAATATTGACATCCACCGTTTTACCCGACGAGAGTGTCACACGCTGCTTGCTGCCCATACAGGCATCGGCAAACCCCACGCTCAGGCTATAGGTAATATCCACACCCTTGGTGCGCGGCCGGTCTTGACCACCGCCACCGCGACGGCGGTTAGCCCCGAAGAGATCCGCAAACAAATCTTCAGAGAAACTGCTAAAGGGGTCAGCATTGCTGCCCGCACCGGCGCGCGCGCCTGCCGAACCATATTGTGAACGGAACCCACCCGCCTGGGCAAAGGGATCAGCCCCCCCACGGGCAAAACCGGCCCGTTCATTGCCCTGATCATCCAGCTCGCCGCGGTCATACTTCGCCCGCTTGGCAGGGTCCGAGAGCAAATCATATGCTGAGGTAACTTCCTTGAATTTCTGCTCAATGTCTTTCTTACCGGGATTAACATCAGGGTGCAGCTTTTTGGCCAGCTTGCGATATGCAGCCTTCAATTCATCGGCACTGGCCGATTTGGCAACGCCAAGGATTTGATAGGGATCAGGCATAGACACCACTATAGGCAAACAAAAAGGGACTCAGTTCAACTGAGCCCCTTTTATAGCCCTAACCCTAGAAAACTAGCAAATCGGCTATTTCACCACCTGCCAAGAACCATCCTGCTGCTGACAGGCTGTGCCATAGGCCGCCTGGCGCTTGCCGCCGACCATCACACTAGTCTGGTATTCGCGGCAATAGGCACCGGAACCGCTATCACGCCCCTCGCGCACCGGCTCAATCGTGCCGGAATGTCCCGTTTGCGGGTTTTGCCAAACAATCTGCTGCCCGATTGGCGCGCTATAAGCCTGCGTCTGCGCCTGCCCCATACAGCTACGGTCGGCACGGTCAAGCGACACACCGATTTCGTTGCCCGCCCAGCCACCAAGCAGAACGCCTGCCACGGTCGCAATCGTCTTGCCGGTGCCGCCGCCAAACTGGTTGCCAAGGAGCCCCC
>JAGOHT010000107.1 GCA_017996055.1 Alphaproteobacteria bacterium | reverse complement strand
GCTGGAGCTGGTGACCGGCACCGAGACGCGCGCCGACGCGGTGAGCACGGTGCGCGACTTCATCGACCGCCGCATGGGCAAGGGGATTGTGGTCTGCAAGGATAGTCCCGGCTTCATTGCCAACCGTATTGGCACCTTCTTCATGCAGGCGGCTATCAACGCGACGCTTGACCTTGGTTTGACGGTCGAAGAAGCAGACGCGGTCTGCGGCAAGCCAATGGGCGTGCCCAAGACGGGCGTGTTCGGGCTGATGGATTTGGTCGGGCTCGACCTGATGCCGCTCATCGCCAAGAGTTTCCTCGCCACACTGCCCGCCGATGATGAGTATCGCAAGATTCATCGTGCGCCGCCGCTGTTCGATAAAATGATCGCCGATGGTTATACCGGCCGCAAAGGCAAGGGCGGATTTTACCGGCTCAACACCGAAGGTGGCGGCAAAGTCAAGGAAGCCATCAATCTGCAGACCGGTGCTTATGCGCCCGCCGGGAAGGATAAAATCCCGACGCTGGATGCCGCGGGCAAAGATTTGCGCGCGCTCTGTCTGGTCAATGACAAAATCGGTAAGATGGCGTGGACGGTGTTGCGGCAGACGCTGTGTTATGCCGCTTCGCTGGTGCCGCAGATCGCTGACGATGTCGTCGCGGTCGATAATGCGATGAAGTGGGGCTACAACTGGGATTACGGCCCGTTCGAGCTGCTCGATAAGCTTGGCACTGCCTGGTTCACCGAGCGCTTGCAGGCGGAAGGCCATGCGGTGCCGGAGCTGCTGCGCACGGCGGCGGGACGACCCTTCTATGACGTGCAGGACAAGCAGCTGGTGTATCTGCGGCGCAGCGGCGCTTATGACGCCGTACAGCGCGCCGCTGGCGTGCTGCTGCTCGAAGATGTGCAGCGCGCGAGCCAGCCGCTGCTCAAGAACGGTTCGGCGCGGCTCTGGGATATCAGCGACGGCGTCGCCTGTTTCGAATTCCGCACCAAGATGAACACAATTGACCCTGACTTGCTGAACTTGTTGCAGGACAGTGTGAAGTTTCTCGCCGCCGACAAGGCGCGCTGGAAGGGTATGGTGATTTATAACGAGGGCAAGGTCTTCTCGGCGGGGGCGAACCTTGGTCTTGCCATGTTCGCGCTCAATCTCGCGATGTTCCAGGCCGTTGATCAGCTGATTGAAACAGGGCAGCACGCCTATCGCGCCGTGCGCTTCGCGCCGTTCCCGACCGTAGGCGCGCCCAGCAATCTCGCGCTCGGCGGCGGGTGCGAAATTCTTCTGCATTGTTCAGCGGTGCAGGCCCATGCGGAAACTTATGTCGGCCTCGTTGAGGTTGGGATCGGCGCGGTGCCGGGCTGGGGCGGTTGCACCCAGATGTTGGTGCGCGCTTTCAGCAACAAGAAGCGCTTTGGCGGGCCAATCCCGCCGGTGGCGGGCGTGTTCGAGACCATCAGTCTCGCCAAAGTTTCCACATCGGCGGCGGAGGCGGTTGACCTCGGTTATTTGCGCGCGACGGATGGCATCAGCATGAATCGCGACCGGCTGCTGCATGATGCCAAGCTGCGCGTGCTGGAGCTTGCGAAGGACTATAAGCCGCCGGAAGAAGCGCAGCTTAATCTGCCGGGCAAGACGGGGCGTGCCGCGCTCAATCTTGTCATCGATGGTTTTAAGCTGCTGGGCAAGGCGCTGCCGCATGATGTGACAGTGGGCAAGGCGCTGGCCCGTGTGTTGACCGGCGGCGAGGCCGACCACACCAAGCCGATTACCGAGGCCGACATCCTGCAGCTGGAACGCGAGGAATTTGCGCGACTCGTGCGTCTGCCACTTACGCAAGCCCGCATTGAATATATGCTCGTCAACGGCAAACCGTTGCGGAATTAGAGGAGAGCGCCGTGCCCATTTATCAAACGCCGCATGACGATATAAAATTCCTGCTGCACGAGGTCTTGGACGTTGGGCAGCTGGCGAAATTGCCTGGTTATGCCGAGGCAAGCGCCGAGATGATCGATACGGTCATTGGCGCGGCTGGCGAGCTTTGTGAACAGGTGCTGTTCCCGCTCAACCAATCGGGCGATGAAGAGGGCTGCCATTTCGATATTGGCAACGTGACGACGCCGAAGGGGTTTAAGGAAGCCTATAAAACTTTCTGCGAAGGCGGCTGGACGGGGCTGTCGTGTGACCCAACCTATGGCGGGCAGGGGCTGCCGCTGTTGGTCAATTTCGTCATCGACGAGTTAGTCAGCTCCGCCAACATGGCGCTCGGCATGTATCCCGGCCTATCGCATGGTGCCTATAACGCCATCTATACTCATGCGAGCGATGAACTGAAGCAGCGCTATCTGCCCAAGCTGGTCGATGGTTCGTGGTCGGGCACCATGTGCCTCACCGAGCCGCATTGCGGCACCGATCTCGGCCTCATCCGCACCAAGGCGGAGCCGCAGGCCGATGGCAGCGTGAAAATTACCGGCACGAAGATATTCATCTCGGCGGGCGAACATGATCTGACCGATAATATTCTCCACCTGGTATTGGCCAAGCTGCCGGATGCGCCGCCGGGGACGAAGGGTATTAGCCTCTTTCTGGTGCCGAAGATATTGCCGGATGGCTCGCGCAACGCTTTCAACTGCGGACGCATTGAGCACAAGATGGGCATCAAGGCGAGCGCGACCTGCGTAATGAATTTTGAGGGTGCGACCGGCTGGCTGGTGGGCAGACCAAATAGCGGCATGAAGGCCATGTTCACGATGATGAACGAGGCACGGCTCGCGGTTGGTATGCAGGGGCTGGGGCTTGCGGCGGTCAGCTACCAAAACGCCGTGCAATATGCGCGCGAGCGATTGCAGGGGCGCAGCCTGACGGGGATGAAGTTCCCGGACAAGCCGGCGGACCCTCTCATTGTGCATCCCGATATCCGGCGCAATTTGCTCACCATGCGTGCGTTGACCGAAGGCTGCCGCGCGCTCGCCTATTGGATTGGGCTGCAGCTGGATATCGAGGCGAAGCATCCGGATAAGGAAACCGCACAAGCGGCGGGCGAGCTGGTCGCGCTGATGACGCCGATTATCAAATCGTTCCTGACCGATGTTGGCTTCGATGTCACCAATCTCGGCGTGCAGATTTATGGCGGCCACGGCTATGTGCAGGATCATGGCATGGAGCAATATGTCCGCGATGCGCGCATTACGCAGATTTATGAAGGTGCGAATGGCATTCAGGGGCTTGATCTCGTTGGGCGCAAAATGGCTGACCAGTATGGCAAGCTGCTGCGCCGCTTTTTCCACCCCACGGCGGATTTCATCGCGGCAGAGAAGGATAATCCGGCGCTGAAGGATATGCTACCCAGCTTCATGAGTGCGTTTGGTAAGCTGCAGATGGCCTCGCTCACCGTGGGCGCGCGCGGCGTTGCGAACCCGGACGAGGCAGGGGCGGCGGCAAGCGACTACCTTAAGCTCTTCGCTTATGTTGCCTTAGGCGCGATGTGGCTGAAGATGGCCAAGGTGGCGGCGGCCCAATTACCGACAGCGGGGGACAAGGCAGGCTTCTATGAAGCAAAGCTGAAGACGGCGCGCTTCTACTTCCAGAAGTTGATGCCGCAAGCGAATGCGCTCAACTTGGCCATTATGGCGGGGGCAAAACCGGTGATGGATTTTCCGGCAGAGGCATTCTGAAAGTCACTAAATTTCTTCAACCCTTAAATGCTTCATGTTTGGGTTATATGGGTCAGATTCATTCCTGAAGTTTATCCATCCGATGCGGGTTAGCATCTGCTTGCCTTGATACTCGATCGTTATTTCATCACCAATTTCAATATATTTTTCCCTAAATATGTTCTGGTCGTGTGGCATGTCTTTTTCAATTACAAGAGTGCCATTCTTTAGCATTAGTCTGCTGACCCAATAAGTATAGTGGGATTGTTCTCTTCGTTGATATACAACACGAGCTTCTGGTCTAGGACGAGCCAGTTGAGAGTCTGTTATTCGGAGTTCGACATAATATTCTTGGTTGTAGCCAAGTAATGTATCAAATTCAGTTTTAAAGCCTTCAATCTCTTCAAGATCTAATGCAGAATCTTTTTCAAGGATGAATACGATTTTCCAACACGGTTTAGTGAAATCGACGGAAATCATTCGGAAATTTGGTGAAATGACGCCAAGGAGTGCCTGACTCATCATTCCGAAATACATATTGTCTCTATGCAATTTTTCGATATCAATTTTAGCTTTGGCGCTGTCTTTGCGTTGAAGAAGTGCATTAAAAATCTTTTTTTTCATCAGTTCGCGCACATCGTCGTGACCACGGCGCAGCTCTTTTCGCTGACGTGGTTGTTACAATTGCGCGTTGCTTGTGCTTCTGCGGCCTGACTTGTTTGTGCCCAGTCAGCACCCCATCCCCAGTCTTTCCGCTCCGGGTCATCCTTGATGGCGAGCGAGCCGCAGGTGCCGCGGAACCATAGAGCAACGGTGCAGTCTTGTGGCTTGCTTTTGTTCTTGGCACAGGCCTTGAGCGCGGCGCTTTCAGCCTCGTTGCGGGTGATAAAGCCTTTGATGGTCGCGTATTCGAGCGTGCTCGGCGCGATGGCGATAGCGGCGAAAAGCTGCATTTCGGGTGCTGGTGGTGCGGGCATTTTGCCATTGTCGCGGCTGCAGCCGACGGTGCATTGCGTCGTGCAGGCATCGACGCTCATATTGCCGGAACGCAACGAACAACTATCAGCACAGCGGCTGAAGCAGCTTGGGCGCTCTTTGGGCGCGTCGCCATGCGGCGCTTCTGCCGAGGCAACGACCGGGCTAAGCCACAAACAAGCGAAAAGCAGAATCCGATGCATGGCTCCCTCTTATGACCCAGCCAATTGGCTGGGTCATAACAGGCTCTGCCGGAGCGGCTGTCAAGCCGTGAGCGTGACTTGTTTCAGCTTCTTGGCAACATTCGTATAGGGCGAAAAGGCACCCGCTTTGGCAATCACGGTAACCTCTGGCCGCTGCGCGAGCGCGACGACAAATGCCCGCGGCAACTCAATATCGAGTTTTGGCATCTCGCTGGTCGTATCAAGCGGACGGTGCCGCGCCTTGTGCAGCAATTCTGTTGCCACATCAGAAAAGCCTGGTTTTTCCGCGCCTACCGATTCAATGACGGGCTTCAGCTGGTTAATCATCCCGATAGGCAATACCGTGCGAACAGTTTCCTTGGCCATAGTTTCCTCCCCGAATTGATGGTTAGAAGAAGGCTATGGTCTGATGGGTGAAACTAAAAGCCTTTTTCGGCTTTAACGCTTAATCGGCTTGTAGCGCATCCGGTGCGGCTGCTCCGCCTCCGCGCCTAGGCGTCGTTTGCGGTCAACCTCGTAATCCTGATAATTGCCTTCAAAATACACTACCTGGCTGTTGCCTTCATAGGCGATGATGTGGGTGGCGATACGGTCGAGGAACCAGCGATCGTGGCTGATGACGACGACGCATCCGGGGAACTCAACCAGCGAATCCTCCAACGCGCGCAGCGTATCGACGTCGAGGTCATTGCTCGGTTCGTCAAGTAGCAGGACGTTCGCGCCGGATTTGAGCATCTTCGCCATATGGACGCGGTTGCGTTCACCGCCCGAAAGCTGGCCGACTTTTTTCTGTTGATCGACGCCTTTGAAGCCGAAGGAAGAGACATAGGCGCGGCTCGGCATTTTGATTTTACCGAGTTCGAGGATTTCGTTGCCTTCCGAAATTTCTTCCCACACGGTTTTATTAGCGTTCAGCGCCTCACGACTCTGGTCGATGTAACCAAGCTTCACGGTTTCGCCGACCTTGAAGGTGCCTTGCTCCGGCGTTTCCTGTCCCGTAATCATGCGGAACAGGGTGGTCTTGCCCGCACCGTTGGGGCCGATGATGCCGACGATGCCGCCGGGGGGCAGGCGGAAGCTCAAATCTTCGATGAGCAACCGGTCGCCATAAGACTTGCTGATATTCTCGGCTTCAATGACGTTCTGACCAAGGCGCGGCGGCGTCGGGATGATAATCTGCAGCGAGTCAGACGATTTTTCGCCGCTCTTGGCCAGCAGATTTTCATAGGCGGCGATACGCGCCTTGCTCTTCGCTTGCCGCGCTTTGGGCGAAGCGCTGATCCATTCCAATTCGCGGGCGAGAACTTTCTGACGGCCAGTTTCTTCACGTGACTCCTGCTCCAGGCGCTTTTGTTTCTGGCCAAGCCAGGAAGAATAATTGCCCTCATACGGAATGCCCTGGCCGCGGTCGAGCTCCAGAATCCAGCCGGTCACTTGGTCAAGGAAGTAACGATCGTGGGTGACGAGAATGACGGCACCGGCATAATTGACTAAGTGGTTCTGGAGCCAGGCGACGGACTCGGCATCGAGATGGTTGGTCGGTTCATCAAGCAGCAGCAAATCCGGCTTCTGCAGCAGCAGACGGCAGAGCGCGACGCGGCGCTTCTCGCCGCCGGACAGTTTGGTGACATCAGCGTCGCCCGCTGGGCAACGTAGCGCATCGAGCGCGATTTCAATCTGGCGCGATAAGTCCCAGGCGTCGGCAGCGTCGATTTTCTCCTGCAGCGCGGCTTGCTCGTCGATTAGCTTCTGCATCTCGTCTTCGTCGGTCACTTCGCCGAGCTTGTTGCTCACTTCTTCAAACCTATCAACCAGAACCTTGATTTTGCCCATGCCGGCCAGCACATTTTCCTGCACTGTCAGCTTGGGGTCGAGTTCCGGCTCCTGCGGTAAGTAGCCGACCGTGGCACCCTCGGCCACCCAAGCCTCGCCGGTGAAGTCCTTGTCCATACCGGCCATAATCTTCATCAGTGTGGACTTACCAGCACCGTTGGCACCGAGAATACCGATTTTTGCGCCTGGGAAGAACGACAGCCAAACATTATCCAGCACCTTTTTGCCGCTGGGGAAAACCTTGGTCAGTCCCTTCATTACATAGACATATTGATAGGCAGCCATACCGAATATCCTCTTCCGATTTACAAACAGGCCCTTGTTCTAGCAAAGATTTTCCGTCTGTCCAAATTTTGCCCGAATGTTTGACCATTCTGAACAATCAGGGAGAATCAATTGTTCACCATCGTCCGTATCTGCCTTTTCGTTATCTTTGCCACTGCATGGTCTTTTGCTGCGCAGGCGACGGAGCCCAAGCCTGTGCGTATCGGAATTTTGACCGCCAAGCATGAAGGGAAGGGCGGTGACCTCGGCGGCACGGCCGCGAAGCGGATTGTGCAGCAAGCCGTTGCCGATTTCGGTGGGACGGTCGCGGGTCGGCCGGTACAAGTGATTGAAGGTGACCACCAAAATCGTCCGAAGGTAGGCGCGCTTATCGCGCGGCACTGGCTGCAACATGGCAACGTCGATGTTATTCTCGATGTGCCCAATACCAGCGTACAGGAAGCGGTGCAGCCGGTTGTGCGAGAACTTGATGGGCTGATGATCGTGAATGGGGTGGGCTATACGCCGCCGAAGGGTTGTGGTTCGCATATCGTCGTCTGGACCTATGACCTTACGTCGATGAGCAGCTTTGCCTTTGCGTCTTTAAAAGAAGAGGGGTTTGAAACGCTGACCCTGCTGAACCTGGAACCGCCTATCGGGAAAGAACCACCGCTCAACGACATTGTAAAGAACGTGCAGTTCGCGCGTTTTAATGCGCTGCCGGTGCGCAGAAAGGTGGTCCAACGGTCGCCCGGGGAAACCTGCTGCGCGGTCTTGTTCTCGTTGCGCAGCGTGGTGAC
>JAGOHT010000106.1 GCA_017996055.1 Alphaproteobacteria bacterium | reverse complement strand
CCACAGCCAAGCTTTTCGCCGCATTGACGAACGGCGCGATAGCAGAACCTTGTATTCTACTGGTGCAGGGGCGGGAGGTCTCTTTCTCTGGCGTGGCGCAGGGCGTTTTGCGGACAAATTTTGCTGAGCTGTGTCAGCGTGCTCTGGGCGCAGCCGATTATCTGGCCGTGGCACGCCGATTTCACACCGTCATATTGGAAGGGGTGCCGCAGTTTCGTTCCGACCAGCGCAATGAAACGATGCGATTTATCACCCTGGTGGACGCCCTCTATGAGGCGAAAGCTAAGCTGGTTATGACAGCGCAGGTTACGCCGGAGGATCTTTATCCCAGTGGGCTCCATGCGCTGATGTTTCATCGCACGGCCAGTCGCCTTGCCGAAATGCAGGGCGCGACCTATTTAACGTTACCGCACCAAGCGCAATCGTGAAAAAAAAGTAAATGCTTGGTTTGGGGGTTTTTGGGTCTGCCCTTGCCAGCTTGCAGTGGGCGGGCTAAGTTTTACCTAACGCTGCTTTTCACAAAACCGTTTTTCCGGAGTGCACCGAATGGCTCAGCCCGTATTTGAACGTGATCCCGTCGCGCAATATGTCAACCAGCTCGTCCCCATGGTGATCGAGCAGACGGCGCGTGGCGAGCGTTCGTTCGATATCTTTTCCCGTTTGCTCAAGGAACGCATTATTTTCCTGCAGGGTGAAGTTGAGGATCATATGTCGGGTCTCATCTGCGCCCAGTTGCTCTTCCTCGAGTCAGAAAATCCGAACAAGGAAATCTCGCTCTACATCAATTCGCCGGGTGGTGTCGTGACCAGCGGCATGGCGATGTATGACACTATTCAATATATCAAATCGCCGGTATCGACCGTTTGTGTCGGGCAAGCCTGTTCGATGGGCTCGCTGCTGCTTTGTGCCGGGACGAAGGGCAAGCGGTTCTCGCTGCCGAATAGCCGGATCATGATTCACCAGCCTTCGGGTGGGGCACGCGGTCAAGCCACCGATATCGAGATTCAGGCGCGCGAAATCCTCAAACTGCGGGAACGACTGAATCAAATATATGTAAAGCATACCGGGCAGCCGCTTGACCGTGTCTCCCTCGCGGTAGAGCGCGACAACTTCATGTCGGCGGAAGAAGCGAAAAGCTTTGGGCTGATTGATGAAGTTGTCGAAAAGCGACCGGGCAGTGGCGAGGCCGAGGCCAAAGCGGCATGACGATACGTGGCGGCTTGTGGCTTATCGTCGTATTGGCCCTGGTTTTGGCGATAGGGGTACCTTTACCCGTTCGTGCCGGTGTTGATATGGGGGGGAAGGTCGCCGCTGTCCTGTTCTCGGATGCAGAGATTGATCAACTCTTGGGGCTGAGCGGGTTGGAGCGAAGCATCGGTGCCGCGCCGGCTTTAATTCGCAGTGCCGTTGAACGTGGGATGCCTTCGTTGACGGATGAACAACGTTTGCGTCTCAGTGGGCGAATCGATGAGATAAAAGTTGTCGCCTTGCTCATTGAGACTGCTCGTGTTGATGTGCGCAGCAAATTTGACGAGAAAAGTTTCAAAGAAGTGCATGGTTGGTTCTCAGGTAATATAGCGAAAAAAATTATTGCGGCAGAAAAGACCGCAAGCGAGGCGGATGGGCAAGCGCAGATGCAGGATGCAGTTACGCGTGGGTCATCGCAGCCGTTGGATTTTGATCGGTCGCAGGTGTTGCGTGACCTGGATTTTGTGACGCGCGCGTCTGCGACACAGAAGCTCACTATGGACGATTTGCTCGATATCCTCGCTAAAAAGACCAAAGACGTAGCCAAATTGACGGAAGTGCAAAAAGGTATCCTCATGGCACAACGCGATATGGAAAATAATATGCTCTATGCCATGGGGAGTGCCTATAAAGGCGTCAGCGATGACGAGCTTAAGGCTTACGTGGCGTTCTTCAAGACACCGGCTGGACAGAAATGGGTCGATATTTTACGAGGTGTTACGCGCAATCTCTGGCGGCTCGTCAACCAGACAGCCATGGATTTCATGGCAGAACAAGAAGCTCCGCGCCGCTAATTTCTCCTCTTGCCGTGTTGCGGCGGCGAAATAAGTATTTATTCGAGTGATTCTCTGCCTTAAGCTTCCAGTAACCAAACGATGTCTAGGATTCAGACGATAAATTTTTTGCTGGTCGCGCCTATGGACAGCAGGAGTGAGTGGCACTATCGTCGTTATAGCTGTGGCCTGTGCCGCAGCGATGTGAGGAAGGTTTTATGACAAAAGCAGCGGGAACAGACAGCAAGAACACGCTCTATTGCTCGTTCTGCGGCAAGAGCCAGCATGAAGTGCGTAAGCTGATCGCTGGGCCGACCGTCTTTATTTGCGACGAGTGCGTCGAGCTCTGCATGGATATCATCCGTGAAGAGAGCAAGACCACGCTCGTCAAATCTCGAGAGGGTGTGCCTGCACCACGCGATATCAAGCAAGTGCTTGATGATTATGTCATCGGTCAAGAACACGCCAAGCGTGTGCTATCTGTTGCCGTTCACAACCATTATAAGCGCCTGGCGCATGGCACGAAGCAGCAGGACGTCGAATTGGCGAAGTCCAATATCTTGCTCGTCGGGCCGACCGGTAGCGGTAAGACGCTGCTGGCGCAGACACTGGCACGTATTATCGATGTGCCGTTCACCATGGCCGATGCCACGACGCTCACTGAAGCCGGTTATGTCGGTGAAGATGTTGAGAACATCATCCTCAAACTTCTGCAAGCTGCTGACTATAACGTTGAGCGCGCGCAGCGCGGCATCGTCTACATCGATGAGGTTGATAAAATCAGCCGTAAATCTGACAACCCGTCCATAACCCGCGACGTGTCGGGAGAGGGTGTGCAGCAGGCCTTGCTGAAGATTATGGAAGGCACAGTAGCCTCCGTGCCGCCGCAGGGCGGGCGCAAACATCCACAGCAGGAATTCCTGCAGGTGGATACAACGAATATTCTCTTCATCTGCGGTGGTGCATTCGCCGGGTTAGAGAAAATCATCTCACAGCGCGGACGCGGTTCTTCTATAGGCTTTGGCGCGGACGTACGAGGGCCAGAGGAGAGGCGCACGGGCGAATTGCTGCAGCAGGTTGAGCCAGACGATCTGCTCAAGTTCGGCTTGATTCCGGAATTCATCGGGCGTTTGCCGGTGATTGCCACGCTAGGCGATCTTGACGAAGCCGCTCTCATCGATATTCTCACCAAGCCGAAAAATGCACTGGTCAAGCAGTATCAGCGTTTGTTTGAGATGGAAGATGTTGAACTTGATGTCACGCAGGATGCGCTGAGCGGCATCGCGCAGAAGGCAATTGCACGTAAGACCGGCGCGCGCGGTCTGCGATCGATCATGGAAAGCATCCTGCTGGAACCGATGTATGACATTCCTGGCATGACGGATGTCGATAAGGTGGTTATCAGCAAAGATGTGGTTGAGGGGAAGGCTAAGCCTGTCTTCGTCCATGGACCGGATCGTAGCAAAAGCGCAGGAACTTCAGCCTAATATTTGTAATTCAGAATGTTAGCGCGCTGTCTTTATGTAAAACATGAAGGCGGCGCGTTTTGCTTTTCGTGCCATGCTATGTTGGCAACATTGTGATATTATCGCCGCTGCGCGTTGTGCCCGTTAAGGCCAAGGCGCTTCGTGCTTTGCTGATGAGCGAAACTCTGGCAAAATTTATTAAATTTACTCCGCGTCTTGAATTCTTAACGCAAACAACCAATCTTTAGGACTATCAGGCCACAATTGGCAGACAAGCCGCGTTGGTCCCCCGAAAGGAAATTTTATGGCGCTCATTCCTGGTACCGTTCCGTCCAGCCTGGTTTATCCGGTTCTGCCATTGCGTGATATCGTGGTTTTCCCCCACATGATTGTGCCGCTGTTTGTCGGCCGGGAAAAATCGGTGCGCGCGCTTGAAGATGTTATGCAGGAAGACAAGCAAATTTTACTGCTGACGCAGAAAAACGCAGCGCAGGATGATCCTTCGGTCAACGATCTCTATACGCTTGGCACGGTGGGTACGGTGCTGCAGCTATTGAAGCTGCCGGACGGCACCGTGAAGGTGCTGGTCGAAGGAGGGCAGCGTGCCAAGGTCGCACGCTTTACCGAGAATGCTGATTTCTTCCAGGCGCAAGCTGAACTCATCCCAGAGCAGGCGGGCGATGCTGCGGAGATTGAAGCGCTGGCGCGCGCAGTCGTGGGGCAGTTCGAGCAATATATCAAGCTCAACAAAAAAATTCCGCCGGAAGTGCTGGTCTCCATCAACCAGATTGAAGAGCCAGGCAAGCTTGCCGATACGGTGGCCTCGCATCTCGCGTTGAAAATTGCCGACAAGCAGGGTCTGCTGGAACTTCCGGTGGTGAGCGAACGGTTGGAAAAGATTTTCTCCTTCATGGAAGGCGAGATTGGCGTCCTGCAGGTGGAGAAGCGCATTCGCAGCCGTGTGAAGCGCCAGATGGAAAAATCGCAGCGCGAATATTATCTGAACGAGCAGATGAAGGCGATTCAGAAGGAGCTTGGCGAGGGTGAAGAGGGGCGTGACGAAGTCTCAGAGTTGGAAGAAAAAGCCAAGGCGCTAAAGATGCCGAAGGAGGCTGCGGAAAAATTTGGTGCCGAGCTGAAGAAGCTGCGCACCATGTCGCCAATGTCCGCAGAAGCCACGGTCGTTCGCAATTATCTCGATTGGATGATTTCGATTCCTTGGAACAAGCGCACCAAGATTAAGAAGGACATCAAGGCAGCGCAAAAGGTGCTCGACGTTGATCATTTCGGGCTGGAAAAGGTCAAGGAGCGCATCCTGGAATATCTTGCCGTGCAGCAGCGTCAAAGTAAGTTGAAGGGACCTATTTTGTGCCTCGTTGGCGCGCCTGGCGTGGGGAAAACGTCGCTCGGCAAGTCCATCGCCAAAGCGACCGGGCGCAACTTCGTCCGCATGTCGCTGGGCGGCGTGCGTGATGAGGCGGAAATCCGCGGTCACCGCCGGACTTACATCGGTTCCATGCCAGGCAAGATTATTCAGGGTATGAAGAAGGCGAAGTCCTCGAACCCACTCTTCCTGCTCGATGAGATTGACAAGCTGGGTGCTGACTGGCGCGGTGACCCATCCTCGGCTTTGCTCGAAGTGTTGGACCCGGAGCAGAACAACACCTTCGCCGATCACTATCTGGAGGTCGATTACGACTTGTCGGATGTCATGTTCGTCTGCACCGCGAATTCGCTGCGGATGCCGCAACCGTTGCTCGACCGCATGGAAATCATTCGCCTGTCGGGTTACACCGAAGACGAGAAGATTGAGATTAGCCAGCGCCATCTGCTGCCGAAAGAAACCAAGCAGCATGGCTTGAAGAAAGGCGAATTCTCGATTTCCGAGGATGCGCTACGCGACCTCGTGCGTTTCTACACGCGTGAAGCTGGCGTACGTAATCTGGAACGCGAAATCGCCAATCTGGCGCGCAAGGCGGTCAAAGAGATTCTGATGAAGAACCTCAAAGCGGTGAATGTGACGCGCCGGAATCTGGAGAAATATGCCGGCGTCAAGAAGTTCACCTTCGGAGAGATTGAAAGCGAAGATATGGTGGGCGTCACCACCGGCCTCGCATGGACGGAAGTGGGCGGCGATATCCTCTCGATTGAAGCCGTGGCACTGCCCGGCAAGGGGCGGATGACGACGACCGGCAAGTTGGGAGATGTGATGAAGGAATCTGTGCAAGCGGCAGAAAGCTATGTCCGTTCCCGCGCGCCGTCCTTTGGCATCAAGCCGAGCCATATCGAGAAGCGCGATATCCATGTCCACGTGCCGGAAGGTGCGACGCCGAAGGATGGCCCCTCGGCGGGTGTGGCGATGGCGACCTCTATCGTCTCGGTGCTCACGGGCAACCCTGTGCGCAAGGATGTGGCGATGACCGGCGAAATCACGCTACGCGGTCGTGTGCTGCCCATCGGCGGTCTCAAGGAAAAGCTGCTCGCTGCGCTGCGTAGCGGCATCAAGACCGTGGTTATCCCGAAGGAGAACGAGAAAGACCTCGCGGAAATTCCGGATAATGTAAAAAAGGGCATGAGCATCATTCCTGTCGCTTCTGTCGATGAGGTCCTGAAAATCGCGCTGACCAAGCCGATCACACCCATCGAATGGAACGAGGAAGAAGAAGAGGCGAAAAAAGCCGCCCTCGGTAAAGACAAGAAGCAGGAAGAGGACGTTCTGCGGCACTAAACTCATATGATGGCAACGGAGAAAACCCGCTCAGACGAAAGTTTGAGCGGGTTTGTTTTTTTTAGCTGTTCAATATAACGTTCCTGCCTAAGGATTAAGGCATGACTTAATTCTGTCTTTATTTCTGGATCCTTGTAATCCACGGAATTACTGAAAGAATGAAAAGGGCTAGGAAAGTACTCAGGACGGCGGTTGATTCCCGTCCCATTCCTACTGCTACACCTATTGCTGCCGTCACCCATATACCTGCCGCTGTAGTCAACCCCCGAGTCTCAGCCTGTTTTGTACCTGTAATTATTGCTCCAGCCCCCAGGAATCCCACGCCAGCTGTCAATCCCTGCAATACCCGCGTTAGAGCTTCAGTTGATGCTCCAGTTTGTTGCGGAATAAGCACAAAAAGTGCTGAACCTAAGGCAACCAGCATATGAGTTCGTAGTCCAGCACTCTTACCTTGCCGCTCTCGTTCGTAGCCTAGTAGTCCTCCAAGGATTGCAGCGACCAGAAGGCGCAGCACAATACGTGTGGTTTGCGCCGTATCGGGAAGATCGGAAAACTCGGCCAAAATCGTTTTCCATATTTCTTGCAACATACTCATAGTCCTAACAGTGGGGAGAGAGAAATACATAGACAATCTTGGTCTTTTTACAAAGACTTACAAAAGTTTCCTATAACCAATGACACTCCCCCAATGTTAGGGACAACACGAACGAGAAACAAACCATGGCTTCTAGCTGTGCTGAGCTCATGATTGGTTAGCGGAAGCTGCATTCTAGATCAACGGGCGTGGCTAATGATGAAACTCTTGTGTCGTTAGAGTTGTTGCGGGCATTGGGTCTTTAGGCGATACCGCTTGGGCGCTTCTTAATCTCTGAGATCAGATGTTGGCCTAGGGCTCACTGCCTGTCCTAGGGAATACTGATGCCTGCCGCATAGACTTAGTCACCACCGGCTGCGGCATGATGTTCTCTGCTATATAAACCAGCGTATTTCGATGCGGGCCGCGTGTGATGTCTGAAGCTTTGCCGAGCATCGTATGCAAGCACCACAGGCCAAAAGCCTTGGTGTTGGTTATCGAGGGTTGCTCCGCACCATTGGGAGCACAGACTTCCTGCGCCGCCAGAGAACGCCCGATTTTGTGATAGGGGCAGACTACAACCGACGATGTTTTCCCGCCCGGGGTTTCGGCGGGTTTCGTGCTGGCGAACTGGGTCGAGAAGCCGCCACCTTTTTCCAGAGCGCTCCAACCGGCGATAAAATCCTGCTGGGCGATCGGGCCAGTCGCGTCACCGGTCACTGCGCGGCGCTTGTCATAGGCAATTGCCGTCCATAAGGCGAAGCGCACAAAATTAGCGTTGCCGATATTTGTCGCTAAACGTCTGACCGCTTCGCCGATAACGGCGCGGCTCTCGGTTGGGATAGCGGTGGTTTCCTGCAGCCGCGTGCCGGTGTCTTGTAGGAATTGTAGATGCAAGCCTTGATAGGCGGCAGAGGTGAGCAGCAGTCCGGGATTTTCTTGCAAAACCCTACCGGCACGCACCAGATCGCCTCGGCTTTCCTTATGCAGGCCACGGGCAGGCAAATCGCTCTCGCTCAGTAGCTTGGCGACAGGAAAGGAAGCCACAGCGCGGGTATTGCTGGCCTTGTCGATATGCTCCTGCACGAGGCCGTTATAGA
>JAGOHT010000105.1 GCA_017996055.1 Alphaproteobacteria bacterium | reverse complement strand
CTTAAGGAGCAGGGGATCCGTTTTTATATCCCGGCGCCATGTGCCGTCATTTTCCCGCGCAGTGACCGTAGTCAGTATCAGCCAGCCCCAGACAACCTCGAATATAAACCGCTGTTTCCTTCTGATTTCGATGAGCTGCAGCAGAAAATCACGGCCATGATGCCAATTACAGAGGGTTATCAAACAACCTGGCGGGTTCCGGACGCCGTGGAGAAAATCATGCCGCATCTGCAGGTTAACGCCTCGATTATTGATAAGCCCAAGCCTCCCATTATAATTCAGGCCAGCACACAGCGTGAAGCCCAGCACTCGAGTCGTGACATGCCGCCTGCTAATATAGGCGGTATCGCGTCGGAGGCAGATCTGCGCCCCCGCATCGTTTATGTCATTCGCGCGGTTGATATTGTTCTGGCTTTTGGTACGATTGTCGCCCTTATTATGCTGATATCCTTTGTCCCTGATGGCGTAGTACGCCGTATTGTCGATTATAGTCATGAGTGGTCACAAAAACATGCCACGCCACGTTCGCAACTTTAACGCATTAGTCCTAGGCATCGCCGGGCTCATATTGCTACTGCCGGTCAGGTCGTTAAACGCAGAGCCTCCGACCGCCTTGCCAACCAGCCAACATCAAATCATGCTAAGCTTCGCGCCTCTGGTGAAGTTAACGGCGCCTGCAGTGGTAAATATTTATACCAGCAAACTTGTGCGCCAAAGGGTCATTATGCCCTTTATTGACGACCCTATCTTTCAGCAGTTCTTCGGTCTGCCTTCTGGCTTGAAACGCGAGCGGATGGAAAACTCGCTCGGCTCCGGTGTCATCGTGCGAAGTGATGGTTTAGTCGTAACTAGCGCGCATGTTATCCAGGGCGCCGATGAAATTCGGGTGGTGCTTGCGGACCGGCGCGAATTTTCGGCGCGAGTGCGCACGCTGGATAAAAAAACCGATTTGGCGGTTCTTAAAATCGAGGGGCTTACCGATAAGGTTCCGGCGCTGGAGCTAGCGGATTCTGATGTTATAGAAGTCGGTGATTTAGTCATTGCGATTGGCAATCCGTTTGGCGTTGGTCAGACAGTAACAAATGGTATTGTCTCCGCATTGGCCCGCACCGGCGTAGAAATCAACGACTTGAATTATTTTATTCAGACCGATGCAGCAATCAATCCAGGGAATTCTGGTGGAGCGCTAGTTGGAATGGACGGTCGCTTACTAGGCATCAATGCCGCAATCTATTCGCAGAGCGGCGGCAGTATGGGGATCGGGTTTGCCGTACCGTCGAATATGGTGCGGGCGGTGGTCGAGGCGGTGGAGCAAGGCAAGAAACGTGTCGTGCGCCCATGGCTCGGTGTTGACGGACAAAATGTGACGCCGGAATTGGCGACCTCGCTTGGCTTAGAGCGACCAACCGGTGTAATCGTCAACAAGTTGCTGACGGAAAGTCCGTTGGCTGTAGCAGGTCTGAAAGTAGGCGATGTCGTGCTCAGCTTGAATGACAAGCCAATCGATGATCTGTCAGCACTGCGTTTTCGTTCCGGCACACTTCCCATTGGTAGCCAGGCAAGTATGCAAATCCTGCGGGCGGGAAAAACTGAAACTCTGCGTTTCGCTCTCATCGCGCCACCAGAAAATCCGCCACGTCAGGAAACGACGCTGCCCGCGCGCAGTATACTTGCGGGCGTGAAAGTCGCAAATCTTTCTCCGGCGCTCGCTGAGGAGCTGGCGCTTGATGAGATGGATGGGAATGGTGTTGTCGTCCTCGGGATGAAGCGTGAAAGCCCATTCGGTCTGGAGCTATTGCCCGGCGACCGCATTATCGCGCTCAATAACACGCGCATTAACTCTGTCGCAGCTTTGCAGGAGTTGCTGCAAATGGGGGCCGAACGCTGGCTGCTGCAAATCAAACGGGCAGACCGGATGCTGACGTTCGTCATCGGCAACTAATGTATAAAACGTCTGTCCTTCGCACGGAAGATTTTCCGGCTTTTGATCGTTTTTTAACACCGCATACGCCATGGCTATATTTCATGCGCTCCAATATCCGGCGCGCAGGCATGAGTTTTTATGGTGAACCATACCAAGCTGAGTATCTCGCCGTTTGGCGCGATGGCGAAATGTGCGGCGTCATCGCGCATAGCTGGCTCGGCAGTTTGCAATGTTTTATTCCTGAGTATGAATCATCCGCGCCGTTGTTAAAGGGGCTGACAGAATTACGGAGGCAGCGCCCCCGTCCGATAACGTGTATGTTGGGCGTCCCAGATCATATTGACCTCTTACATCGCTATTACGATTTTTATCCGCACCATTTTCGCGACCGCAATGGCCTTGAAGACTTATATAGCCTCACACTGCTTGAAATGCGGGTGCCACAGTCCCTGGTAGAAGAAAAATGCCGTGTCCGTCTGGCCAAGCAGTCAGATGCAGACCAGCTCATCGCCTGGCGTTGCGACTTCAATGTTGAGACCATCGGCGAACGACGCGGCGAGGAAATGATTGCTAAGGCGCGCGCAGAAATCGAACGCCGCATCGACGAAGCTGATTTGTATGTTCTGGAAACGGACGAGCAGGTTGTCAGCTTTTGTGGTGCAGGTGGTTTCTTGCAGAACTGGAAGATTGTCGGCCCAGTCTGGACGCCGCCAGAATTTCGTGGCCGTGGATATGCGCGTAGTGTAGTCGCAGGAGCGTTACAAAAACTGCAGACCAAAGGTACGCGCCACGCGGTGCTCTTCACCGGCAATCCACATGCCGCGCGCGCTTATCAATCCATCGGTTTTGCACGGATTGGAGATTGGAAACTGGATTATTTCAAAACGCCGCTGACAACACTCCCAGGCGAATAATCTGGCGATTATGGCGTGTTTGATCGCGCTTGCAGTTTACGCCAAGTCCATTTGCCGAAGTCATAGAGCGGACCAACCACGGATTGCCGAACGCCGGTCTCATAAGCGGTACGCTTAAAATCCCGTTGTATCGCTGTTGGCAGGACGACTGGCCGCATTGCAGCTTGCTCCAAGCCGTTATGGTCGCTCTCCATCCGCGATACCGCCCACTGCACGGCGGGCAGTTTTGAGAGCGTGCCCCAATGCCTGTTGATGAAATCTTCCTGGGCGGCCATGGTCGCGCTGCCGCTGCGCGTGGAACGCAAAGCCTGGTTAACCAGTTCCGCACCCGTTGCCACCAAGAGCCCTTTGAGCCCACCGATTGCATAACCAGTACAGATGACGCCGGCGTTCAAAGCCAGACGTGACATTATATAATGAGTCCCAAAAGTGCGGACGAGTGATAGCCCCACAACGACCTTGGCATACTGATCCTGCAAACCTGGGTTTATCGCCTCAGCTTCGCTCATAACCACCTACTTTAAGTATAAGCTCTCTTGTACAACGATACGGAGCATTGCATGAAATGGGGAAACTAATAAGGAAAAGTGCCCATTAACCAACGTAGTTCGTGCGTGCCTAAGTTAGTGCTGACAATTCGGGCAATAGAAGCTTGAGCGCCCGCTTTGCGTGATACGTTCGATCAGAACTTTCTGCTGTTTACAACGTGGGCAACGCTGTCCTTCGCGGTCATAGACCGCAAACTGATCTTGAAAAAATCCCAGAGCCCCGTCACTGTGAACATAGTCGCGCAGGCTGCTACCGCCAGCTTTGAGCGCCGCTTGCAGAACTTGTCGGACGGCGGGAACAAGAGACGATATTTCATCAGGCTGCAGGGTTCCAGCCAAACGTGTCGGTTTGATTTTTGCGTAGTAGAGCGCCTCAGAAACGTAAATATTACCAAGGCCGGCGATGATGTGCTGGTCGAGGAGTGCGGCTTTCACGGGCGTCTTCTTGCCTGAAAATTGCTGTGTCAAATAGGCCGTAGTGAGCTCCTTGCCTAGCGGTTCGACGCCCAAGTTTCTCAGCAGCGGATGGTTGTCGAGTTCCTCATGGGCGCATAAGTCCAGCATCCCAAAGCGCCGCGGGTCATTGAATCGCAGCGTGCGGTCGCCGTCACAATGGATTACGACATGGTCATGTTTGTTGGTTGTCTGCTGAGACGCCCCAACAACTAAGCGCCCGGACATACCTAGGTGCAGCAACATAGCCTTGCTATTATCGAGTTCAATAATGATGTATTTCGCTCGGCGATAGATGGCGGTGATTGAACGGCCAATCAGCTTCTTAGGCAAGTTGCGCGGCATCGGAAGACGCAAATTTGGACGGTTCTGCTCGGCGCGAATTATCCGCGCGCCCAGCAAAGCCTTGCTGAGGCCAAGGCAGGTCGTTTCAACTTCTGGCAATTCGGGCATGTGCAGCCTAAATGGTTCGCTAAGCGTCCATGATTGCGTTGATAAGCGTACTATAGGTCGTCACGGCAGGTTTATAAGGTTTGATGACCTTAGCTTCTTGCAGTTTGGTGAAGGCATCTAAAAATTTTTCTGGATCACGATAATCGCCGTGCTGAAAAATTCCGACGTCATACTCCCACCACTCTGATTTCAGTAATCGCTCTATTAACTTCTCTGCAAAACGCGGGCGAATGACCCGTGCAGGATTACCGCCAACAATCATGTAGGGGGCAACGCTTTTTGTCACTACGGAACCTGCGGCTATGACCGCGCCGGTGCCGATGGTGATGTTCCTCGCCATCAACACGTCCTGGCCGATCCATACATCGTTCGTAATTTCTGGTGCGGGTGCCAATCCTTGCGAATAGTCATGGGGCGGCGCGGTGCCCAGTCTAAACGCCTGATAGGCTGCATTATAGATATCACCTGTGTGGTAAGAAAAAGGCGAGGTCGTGAGCCACTCGATGGGATGACGATGTTGAAGAACGCGTAGCCCTGCAGCAATCGAACAATAGCGCCCAACCTTGACGCCAGGGTCCATTTGTGGCGGCGTATAAGAGAAGGAGCGAATGCTGATAACGGCGTTGTGGCAGAGATAGGCATACGGCTCGACCACTACATCGCTACCGAATGAGAGATGGCTGCCCGGTGGCAAATCGTGGATATATATATTCCGCTCGTTAAAGATTTTTTGCAGCAGAGGTGTATAGCGCAGCGTCACGCCCCAATCCCCCGCACTATCAATATGTTCCGATGGGTCGGCCATGGGGTTACCCGTGCCTCGCTTTTGTTTTTTCAGTCTCTATGCTATGCACCCACTATGGCAAAGTCAAAACGTCAAGCGTATCAGGACAATCCCGAAGCGAACTGGTTCGGTTTTCAGCCCACCAGCGCTGCAGAAAAAACTGCGCGTGTACGCGATGTGTTCGCCAGCGTCGCGGGCAATTATGACCTGATGAATGATTTGATGTCGCTGGGCGTGCATCGGATCTGGAAAGACCAGCTAGTGGCAGCAATGGCTCCGCGCGCCGGGGAAAAAATTCTCGACCTCGCGGGCGGAACTGGCGATATTGCGCAACGGCTATACAAGCGAAGCGACGGGAAAGCCGACATCACCATATGCGATTATAATCCCGCCATGTTGGAAAAGGGCAGGGACCGCGCCATCGATAGCGGGCTATGGAATGCCTTTACTTGGACCACCGGCGATGCCGCTGATTTGCCCTTCGCCGATAACAGTTTCGATAAAATGTGCATCTCCTTTGGGTTGCGCAACGTCACACGGATTGATACGGCGCTACAAGAAGCGCATCGGGTGCTGAAGCCTGGCGGGCAGTTTTTTTGTCTGGAGTTCAGCCCTGGCGTTTTGCCGCTGCTCAAGCCATTTTACGAAAAATATTCCTTCACCGTCTTGCCCTGGCTTGGTGAGCATGTCGCCAAAGACCGCGCAGCCTATCAGTATTTGGCGGAGAGCATCCGGCAATTTCCGGATCAACAAAATCTGGCTGACCGTATGACGTCGGCTGGGCTTGCCCAGGTGCGCTGGTGTGACATGACGGGCGGTATAACCGTGCTTCATAGAGGGTGGAAGTTTTAACGTATTGATTTTAATAATGAAAACATCCTTGCTTCAGTGAATGATTTTCCCCTATAAATCAGACCTCTAAAAGAAGCGTCTCAGGCGTTGTGGGGGATTTTCCTGCCGCAGGGCATTGCCTGATCGCTCAAAGCGCAGTCGCTGTTGTGTGAGCTTAGCTAACACAGTGCGGCAGCGCTCAACAGGAACGAAAGGATAGAAACATGCCCAAGGTCAAGACCCACTCCGGGTCCAAAAAGCGTTTTCGCGTCACCGCGAGCGGCAAGGTCAAGGCTGGCACAGCCAACCGCCGCCATATGATGCGCAACAAGCCCCAGAAAATGAAGCGTGAAGCGCGCGCCGGCCATATCTTGTTTAAGGCCGATGGCGATAATATCCGCGCTTATTTCCTGCCCAATTCATAAGGAGGACACAAAATGGCACGCGTCAAACGGGGTGTAACCTCCCACGCACGGCACAAGAAGGTCGTCAAGCTCGCCAAGGGCTATCGCGGCCGCGGCGGCACGAATTTCCGCGTCGCGATTGAGAAGGTCGAAAAGGCCCTGCGTTATGCCTATCGCGACCGTCGCAATCGCAAGCGCGATTTCCGCGGTTTGTGGATTCAGCGCATCAATGCTGGTGTGCGTGAGTTCGGCTTGAACTACTCCACCTTTATCAACGGCATCAAGTTGGCGGGCATTGAAATTGACCGCAAGCAATTGGCTGAACTGGCGGCGACAGAGCCTGCCGCGTTCAAGGCGGTTGTTGAACAAGCCCAGGCCGCTCTCAAAAAGGCTGCCTGATTTTTCGCGGCGCTATGCTTCGGCATGGCGCCGCCCTCGCGGCATAGAGGCTTTCATGGCCGAACCAGCCCTCGAAAATTGGCAAGACCAAACGACATCTCTAATTGCAGCTGTGACTGACAGCGTGGCGCTTGAAGAGCTGCGCGTGGCCGCGCTTGGCAAGAAGGGTTTTCTGACTGAGCAGATGAAGCAGCTCGGTGCTCTCTCGCCGGATGAACGCAAGGCGCGCGGTGCCGCGCTCAATGTTGTGAAAGATAAAATCGCGGCAGCGCTCGATGCACGCAAAGCCGTGCTGGCAGCAGCTGAACTGAATGCGCGGTTGGAACGCGAACGCGTCGATGTCACGCTTGCGGCACGGCCACAGGCTGAGGGCCGCATTCACCCGATTACGCAGACGATTGAAGAAATCATCACCATTTTCGCCGAGATGGGCTTTGTTGTGGCCGAAGGGCCAGATATCGAATGCGACGATCTCAACTTCGCCAAGATGAATATCCCGCCGGATCATCCGGCGCGGCAGATGCAGGACACATTCTATCTGCCGTCGACGTCGGACAATGTGATGATTTTGCGTACGCACACCTCGCCGGTGCAGGCGCGCACGATGCTGACGCAGAAACCGCCTATCCGCGTGATCGCGCCCGGGCGCACCTTCCGTGTCGATTACGACATGACCCATACGCCCATGTTCCACCAGGTCGAGGGCTTAGTCATCGATACCACGACCACGATGGCGCATCTCAAAGGCTGCCTCACTGATTTTCTGCGCGCCTATTTCGGTATTCCGGATTTGCCAATGCGCTTCCGCCCGTCCTATTTTCCCTTCGTCGAGCCCGGGGCGGAGGTCGATATCGGCTGCAAGCGGGAAGGCGGCGCACTGAAGCTCGGTAATTTCGGCGATTGGCTAGAAATCGGCGGTTGCGGCATGGTGCATCCGCAAGTCCTACGGAACTGCAATATTGACCCTAACATTTATCAGGGTTTTGCCTTCGGTATGGGCATCGAACGCATGGCGATGCTGAAATACGGCATACCAGATTTGCGCACATTCTTTGAAAGCGACAATCGCTGGCTTAAGCATTATGGCTTCGTGCCGCTTGATGTGCCGCATCTGGCTATAGGTAAGCTTGGGGCGTAACAACGCCAATATTATAGGGGAGTGCGTGGCATGGGTACGGCAGTTCTTCCGCAAGATTATCAACCCAAA
>JAGOHT010000104.1 GCA_017996055.1 Alphaproteobacteria bacterium | reverse complement strand
CGGTAATGCCGAAGCCTATGCACAACACGTCAAAAAAGTTGCAGCGCTTGTTCTTGAGCGTGCAGCAGAGAAAACGAGCCAACGAGGCCTTTTATAGTGACAATAACCCACCAATCGCGGCTAGCTATGAGTTGACCGTGATTGTCTTCGTGCTTTGGCAAGGGCGGGAAAAACAAGATGGAGATGAAGACACAAAATTTATCCTTGTCTATTCGACGCGCGGATGAATCCCCCTCGACAAAGACCCTTATGCAGAGGGCTATGTGACACCATTTACATCAAGTGAGCATGTGTCATGAATTTAACGGGCATGAAAGGCTTATTGGCTCGATATGAATGACGCTGAAAAATATTCACGCCTCTTGGCAATACGTTTTAGGCATGACCTAATAGGGCTGAGAAGTCATGATGTGCCTGCCGATGAGTGGCAAACAGAATTGGATGTAGTCCAGCCAAGGCTATCAAAATGTCAGAATGCTGCCGAGGCTCAGCAAGTAATCTATGAAGCATTATTTAGCCTCTTTAGTTCAGAAAAAGCGGGCTCAAAAGAACGTTATAAAGCGGTCGAAGAAGAGATTTGGAGTTGTTGGAAAGAGGCTTGAAGATCATTAAAGATGTTGCTCATTCAGTAAGAGCCTTGGACACATTTATCAATGAAGTGCGATGTGCTGCAGGGATGAAGATGCTTGCTGCAGGCTGAGACATGACTTATCACCGATTTGCATGTGTGATGAACCGAGCACGACCGATTACGGCATAGCCATTGGCCCGATTTTATTTGTCGTCGCGCTATTGGGCTTACTTGCTGCGGCGATTGCCGCAGGTAGTGGTGTCTTTACCGGCACCACGACGAGCGAGGCTGACCGCGCGAACGCCGCCGCGCTGATTGAGATTGGCCAGAACCTGAAATTTGGCGTCGATCGGATTGTCGGCAATGGCTATGAACCCACGGTGATCGTCGCTGACCCCGGCGCCACCACCAACGATACGGATTTGTTTGCGCCAGTGGGCGGGGGCATCGCGCCGCCCTCCACCACGCTGCTGACCGCGAATGTATCGGGGACGAACTGGCAATATCTCTTCACGACTTCAACGGGCGGCTGGGGTACGGCGGCTGAGGACTATATCGCCTATGGCCGGGTGGCCAGCGAAGCGCTTTGCATCGCCATCAACCAGAAGGCCAACGGGGTAACGACCGCGCCGACCGTTGGCATCGCCCTGATGGCAACCGGTAATCCGGGGCATACCGCCTTCAATCCCAATTTCGGCCTCCTCAGGAGTAAGTTGAGCGGCTGTTTTTATACGAACCATGTCTGGAGCCTGGGCTACTGGTTTTTCCAGGTTCTGGCGATCCGCTAGGTGGGGATCGACCGACCCACAAAGCCGCGGCATTTCGTCAGGCGGGCGCGAAAATGCCTTGCCTAAGCTCAAATTACCGACAATTTTCTTAAAAATGGAGACGGAAGAGGCCTTGTTCACGCATTCTTAACTGGAATTGGTTGACAACTCTCGGATGCGTCAGCACATTTTCCGCAGGGTGCGTAGGTTTGCGTGGGGATAGCTTGAACATCGGTTTGGTCATCAACGGCAAGGGCAGGGTCTGTATGGTTCATGATGAACCGTTCGACGCTGTGCCGGTCTGGGTTGCCTATGACGTCGATACCCGGCGCGTCAAAATCATGTTTGATACCGGCACCGACTTCCCCATTGACTGGGAAGCGAACGATGAAATACATTATTACCTGATGCGGACAGGCAAGGTTTTGCTTATTCGCATGGAAGACCAGAAGCCGGCGGATGGTTACGACACTAGCTTTGTCAAATACCGCAACGGCAAATATTACGAAGGGCAAGAGGCCGCAGGAGGATAGCGTTCATGGCATTACCCAAAGCAGCGTTGCTGCGCGCCGTGAGTGATGAATTCCCTGTAACCCACTTCGACAAACTCGGTTCCACCTATATCACCCCAGGCGAGATCGGCCGTGTAGCGCGCGAGGCTGTGACCGGCGAAGAGGGAGAGTCCGGCAGCACAACATTCGCCGGCATCAATCGTTTTGTCTTTATGGGTGGCGGCAACAGCCGAGCCTTCATCGACCCCGGCGGCACCCTGGTGCAGGGCACACGCAAGGATGCGCTCACCTTGCGGCGCGCGCGCGGTGCTGACCCCGGCGGCCTCAAACAACGTACGCGCAGCGTGGCACAGAAGCAGAAGGCCCAGCAGCAGCCGACCGGCGCTGCCTAAATCTACGTTTCATCACGACGGAACGCAGCGCGGCGCCCGTTCTCAGCCATAATCGTTCGGGGGAAACATGCGGAAGGCGTGGTGGCTCATTGGTTGTGTGATTTTTATTGGCAGCAGCGCGCCAGCCGCTGCCAACCTCCGTGAACGACTGCGGGAACGTATGAGCACGGGCACGGAGACGGATGTCGCCGCTCCTGCCGAAACCCTCAGCACCGCACCCGGCAGTCGCTGGGTGACACTGACGCAGGATGGTAATGAACGCCGCTATCTGCTCCATATTCCGCCCCAAGCGACGCGCCAGGCGTTGCCATTGGTGATTGTGTTGCACGGTTATGGCTCAAACCCTGAACAGCAGGAACAGTTGAGCGGTTTTTCGGCGCTAGCCGATAAGTCCGGTTTCGCCGTGGCCTATCCACTTGGCACTGGTCATAAGCCGCAATGGCATTTCATTGGGCATGACGATAGGGATGAGTACTTCATCCGTGCCGTCGTCCCCGATGTGGGGGCACAGGTTCCCATCGACAAGCGCCGCGTCTATGTCACTGGCATTTCCAATGGCGCGCAGATGACGGCGCGGCTTGCTTGCGTCGCGCCTGACATTTTCGCCGCCTTTGCGCTAGTTTCGGGCAACTATATGGATTTCAACGATTGCAAAACCGGCACCACGACGCCGGCCATTCTCTTCCACGGCACGAATGACCGCATCTTGCCCTATAGTGGTCGCTTCAAGCAATTTAGCCCGCAGCATTGGGCGGAGCAGCGCGCCGTGCAAAATGGCTGCGCACCCAAACCTCTCATCACTTACCGACAGGCGGAAGTAACGGCACAGTCCTGGCGCGACTGCCGTCAGCACGCCGAGGTGATTTTCTATACGCTCGCCGGCAAGGGGCATAGCTGGCCAGGCTCCACGATGCCGGAGCGTATCACCAGCCAGAATCTCGATGCCACGCAAGTAATGTGGGACTTTTTTAGCCGCTATACCCGTTAGAGGATTTGCCGCGCCAGCGCGGTGGCCGTGAAAACCAGCGCGACTGTGCCGAGCACAGAGACCAGAACATAGATAAGCCCTAGCGCGTAATCGCCTCGTTGCAGCATCAGTGCCGTTTCCAACGAGAAGGCGGAAAAGGTCGTATAGCCACCCAAGAAACCGGTGACTAGCAGCAGCTTGAGCTGCGGATTAGCAGAAAATTTTAGCGCCAACAGCTCGACAATCAGGCCGATGAGAAACGCGCCGATGAGGTTGATGATGAGTGTGCCATAGGGAAAGCCGGCGCCGAGCCAGCGTCCGGCCAACAGGCTGGTGGCATAGCGGCAGACCGCTCCCGTGCCGCCGCCGAGGAAGATGAAGAGAAGCGCTTGCATGATCGCACTATGCCATAACGCCCCATAAAGGGTAGCTGGGGTCAGTCTGTTGTGAATGTTAATTACTTGCTTGTTTTCATAAATGACTCGTCGCACTCTCGCGGTCAACCAAGAACCTGCGGCAAGGATGAAGGCGATGAGTTCTCTCAAAGACGGGCTGGAGCAGCTCGGCGTCAAGCGCATTGTAGTCGTGGAGCCTAATCTGACCTTTCTTACCGCGGCGCGGGAAGTGCAAAACGACACACCCAATGTGCAGTGGGAATTTCACCGGTCGGCAGCGGAAGTAACCAGCGCCATTCGCACGAACAAGCCGGAGATTGGTTTGATTCTGACCACGCCTAATCTCGACAGGAAGAGAGAAGGCATCGAACTTTTTGGCTTCGCCTCTGTGCACGGGATTCCCACAATGGTGCTCAACGAAATCGCGCTGCCGGGCGGCAGCAAGATTACCCAGCAGCTCGGCTTGTTTACCGAGAAAATCGTCCCCGGTTCAAAAAGTGATACGGCGGTTTGGCGTAACGCCGTCCATACTTTTGTTAAATCAAGAGAGCCGGATGACAAGTCGCTGCCCTCGCATCTCGCGTTACAGGCCATGCACCAGGCCGTACGGTCGCAAGGCTTTAGTGATGATCAGATCCGCCACGCTTCATTGGGCTTGCAAAGCATGGTGCTCAGTCAGCTCAAGAGCTAGGCAATATTTTAGTTCACTAGCGCGGCGCTTGTCGCTGATGCGGCGGGTGCCGAGGGACGCGCGGGTGACGCTTGGGGTATTGGTGCCGCGAAGCCAGCATCCAGCAACCGCGTCATCTCCTTGAAACGGGCAATGCCATTTTCAAAGCCGATGACGACGGCGGTCACCAGGCGGCCTTCGCGCATGGCGTTGGCCGCCATATTGCACCCCGCCGATGAGAGGTAGCCGCTTTTAGCAGCTTCAATGCCGGGATAGATATGCGTGCCGGGCTTTGGTTTCACCTTGATGTCGGGGGCGAGACCAAAAGTCATCGCGCGCGAATAATGCGCCACGCCATTATAGCGCCAGCCGCCGGGTTCCAGGAAAACCGGGTCTTTGAAGAGTGGGTAATATTCCGGAAAATCGGTGCGTAAACGCTGCATCAGAATGGCAGTGTCGCGCACGGTCGAGCGCTGATTGCTGTCCTCAAGACCGGAAGGGTTGGCATAATTGGTTTTGCTCATGCCAAACTCTTTGGCCTTCGCGTTCATCTGCGCCACAAAGGCCGCTTCTGACCCCGCGATACCCTCGGCGAGCACCATCGCCGCATCATTTGCGGAAGGGCCAATCAGACCGCGCAGCCCATCGCGCACGATGATCGTGCCCCCGGCTTTCAGAAAAAGCTTCGATTTCTCCTGCGCTGCCGCTTTGGCTGAAATCGGCAAGGGCGTATCGAGCCGCAACTGACCCGGCGCAAGCGGCGCAGCGGTGGGTTGCTTTGCGCCTTCGCGCAGCGCGGCGAATGTGAGATAGGCCGTCATCAGCTTGGTGAGCGAAGCGGGTTGCAACGATGTGTCAGCATTATAGGCTTCGATAACCTGACCGCTCACCTGGTCGACAACAATCCCCGCCTTGCCCTTCGGCAATGCAGCGGGTTGTTCAGCTTTGGCATTTTGACGGGGGCTGAAGGTCGTGCGCACTTTCTGTGCAACGGGGCTATCGGTCTGCTTGGCCTGCAACGGCAGCGCTTGCACGACAAGCGCCACACCCGCAACATGAAAGAAGTTACGACGACTTAACACGACGATAAAACCCGTCACTGAATTGCAAACCAGAACGATAGAAGCCTGTTTTAGTTGCGTCCAGAGGGCACGACGGATTGGTTAAGCCGGAAATCCGATCGCTTATCCTTTATCCTTGAGGACTTTGCTGCTCACCGCAATTCTGTCCATCAGCGCCAAAAGAACGCCTGAGACCACGAAAACCAGATGGATCGTCACCATCCATTGCACATCGCGGTCTGGAATCTGGTTCACATTCATGAAAACTTTAAGCAGATGAATGCCCGATATGGCGACAATCGAGGCAACCAGCTTGAGCTTGAGGGCAGAAAAATCCACTGTGCCTTGCCACTCTGGCCGGTCTTTATGGTCGGCATCATCGAACTTAGAAACGAAATTCTCATAGCCCGAGAAAATTACGATGAGTAGCAGATTGCCGGCCAATGAGAGGTCGATAAGGGATAAAACGCCAAGCACCGCTTTATCAGCAGTAAAGTCGGAGATGGAGAAGAAAAAATGCACCAATTCTGCCACGAAGCAATAAAGTAAGATAACCAGCGCACCGACCAGTCCGATATAAAACGGGGCCATCAGCCAACGGCTTGCAAATAGTCCGCGCTCAATCATGCGTTCAATACGTTTCATAATTTCTCCTGAGTATGTCAGTGCGCAGCAAAAAATTGCGCAGTAATGTGGGGATAGTGCCGGTTTCGGGATTTGAACGCGCGGACCTACCGATTACAGTTGGTGGGGGCGATGGTGCCGGTTGTGGGATTTGAACTCACGACCTACCGCTTACAAGGCGGTTGCTCTACCCCTGAGCTAAACCGGCATAACGCCTACATAACCAAAAGGCGCGCTTTTGTCATGAGCTTTGCGCATGGGCGCCTGAGAAAACAAACTATCCCCATTTTAGGGCTGGTCAAAGCCGGTTAAAGCGCTAATCTGTTCGACGTCAAGCCCTTAGCCAAGAGAACCCTATGCCCGAACCCATTCATCGTCTGCGGCAAACCAAAATCGTGGCCACCCTCGGCCCGGCCAGCAACGACGCTGCGATAATCCGCCGCCTCTTTTTGGCTGGCGTGGATGTTTTCCGCTTCAATTTCAGCCACGGCACCCATGCCGACCACGCCGCGCGCATGGGCATCGTCCGCGCGTTGGAAAAGGAAGTTGGGCGGCCGATTTGCGTGCTAGCCGATCTGCAGGGGCCGAAATTGCGCCTCGGCACCTTCGCCAATGGCAGTATCCATGTAACGGCGGGGCAAAAGCTGCGGCTCGACCTAGATGCCACACCCGGCGATACGCAACGCGTTGGCATGCCGCATCCAGAGATTTTCGCCGCGATTAAGCAGGATAGCGAATTATTATTGGATGATGGCAAGGTGCGTTTGCGCGTGCTGCGCGTTACCCCAGATCATGCCGATACCGAAGTCGTGGTTGGCACCAAGCTGTCGGATCGCAAGGGCGTCAATGTTCCAGGTGTCATCCTACCGCTTTCGGCACTGACCGATAAAGACCGTCGCGACCTTGATGCCGCGCTGCAAATGGGAGCGGACTGGATTGCGCTGTCCTTCGTGCAACGGCCAGAAGACGTCGCGGAAGCGCGCAAGCTGGTGGGGGGGCGCGCCAGCGTCCTCGCTAAGTTGGAAAAACCTTCGGCCATCACCACATTGGAGCCGATTGTCGAACTTGCCGATGGCGTCATGGTGGCGCGTGGCGATTTGGGCGTCGAACTGCCACCGGAAGATGTGCCGGGGCTGCAGAAGCTCATCGTCCGCACCGCGCGCAAGCATGGTAAGCCGGTGATTGTCGCAACGCAGATGCTGGAATCGATGATTACCGCACCGACGCCAACGCGTGCCGAAGCCTCCGATGTCGCCACGGCGATTTATGATGGCGCTGATGCCGTCATGCTATCGGCGGAAACAGCGAGCGGCGACTACCCGATTGAAGCGGTGACCATTATGGATCGCATCGCCCGCAAGATTCATTCCGACCCGATTTACCGCACCAATAACAAAGCCTACCACCCGGATTTGCAGAGCACGGCGTCGGATGCCATTACAGCGGCGGCACGGCAAGTGGCGGAAACGGTGGGCGCGGCGGCGATTGTCACCTACACCACGTCCGGCTCCACGACTTATCGTGCGGCGCGAGAACGGCCGGAAGTGCCGATTCTGGCACTGGTCTCAAACCCGGAAGCCGCGCGGCGGCTCACCCTCTGCTTCGGCGTCCATGCCGTTTATGCGCCGGATGTGAAGCAGTTCAGCGAAGTGGTGCAGCAGGCGGTAAAAATCGCACAGCGTGATGGACTGGCGAAAGTCGGCGACCGGCTGGTTATCACGGCGGGGGTGCCATTCGGCACGCCAGGCAGCACGAATGTGCTGCGGATTGCCTGGGTTGAAGAAAGTGTGTCAACCTAGTCCGACGCCGCAAGATCACAAGGTCTGGTCACGATCGGTTGCGCCAAGGCGGTTGTTCGCTGCTCCGCTCTATCAACCAGAGCATTGTAGATGCTCGGCAAACAACCGCGGCAGGTGCAGAGCGAGTGATAGGGAAGATAATGTCAGCAAGCAACCACGCCCATGAAAACCCTTGATCAAGCGCTCACGCTGCAT
>JAGOHT010000103.1 GCA_017996055.1 Alphaproteobacteria bacterium | reverse complement strand
CATCCGCGCCCTCTTCCGCCAGCTTGAGGGCCGTTGCCGCGCCGATACCGCGCGACCCACCCGTAACGATGGCAAGCTTGTTCTTTAAACGCATAAGCATTCTCCTGATGTTGGGTTGTGTTGGAGAAGGACATAAAACGCCTCAAGGCGATTTCAAGTTGAACAACCTAACTATTCGCAGGCTGCTATCGTACAGTCATAGGCCCATGATATGTAGCGGCCTAAATCGTCTAGCCGTAGTCCTTGTGAAATCAGGAATACAACAAATACAATAAATGAAAATAAAATTACTCCAGCCGCAATAATTGCTGCTCGCTTCATCCTAGAAGAATTTCTTCCGGCCGGGCGTGGCTGAGAAATTCGAGATGCGACATGGAAAGCCCATAGGCTCCAGCGAGACAAAACACGACGAAATCACCGATTTCTGCCTGCGCCAAATGAATATCGCGCGCTAGCTTGTCGGCGGTATTGCAGAGCGGGCCGCCAACATAAACGCGCTCGTCTTTGACGCTTTCCTGCTCCGTAAACAAGCGAGGGCGCTGCATAGGTACGATGACAACCGGATGATTGATGGAGAGCGCGGCAGGACGGCGAAAATGGTTGGTGCCCCCGGCACATATGACCTGTTTGGTGCCATAGCTATCCTTGATGTCGAGAATCTCGGTGCAATACCAACCAGAGTCGGCCGTCAGGTAGCGCCCCAGCTCCAGCACAAAACGGCGGTCAGCAAAACCATAACGGGTAATGAGCTGCTGCAGACCTATAGCATAGGCTTCCGGATTAAAGTCATGTCCGCTTTCCAGGTAATCAATTCCGAACCCGCCGCCGAAATCGATAATCGCGCAATGCACGCCTTGGAATGTTTGCTCAATGGTCTGCGCCATCGTGAAGACAAGCTCACAATTCTTGAGCAGATCGCGAACGTCAAGCACGCCAGAGGCGGCATAGACATGGAGGCCGCGGAACCGCAGATACGGCAGTTCCAGCAATTTCGGCATGATATTTTGCAGCTTGGCCGCATCCACGCCTAGTTTTTGCGAGCCGCCGGAAAAGCGTGCCTGCGCGCCATGAATATCGAAATCCGGATTCACCCGCAGCAACACATCCTGCGTTTTGCCCTGCGCGGCACAGAGCGCGTTCAAACGGTGTGCCTCAGCCAGCGACTCCAGATGAACTGTACGAATACCACGGTCAAGGCACCAGGCCAGCTCTTCCGGCGTTTTACCTGGGCCGGTGAATATAATCTCTTGCGGCTGAAAGCCGGCGGTTTCAGCCTTCGCCCCCTCGCCCGCGCTGGCGATTTCAATGCCAGCGATGCCAGCCTTTCGCGCTGCTGCGAGAAAAGCCGGGTGCGGATTGGCTTTCATCGCATAATAAATTTCAACGCCGCGCGGCACTAACCGCTGCAACTGACCAATTTTGGCGCGCATGACGCTGGTATTATAGAGATAGAAGCTGCGCTGCCCCGGACGTTGCGCCTGGGCTTTAACGGCATTGATAATCTCAACAGGTAGTTGCATGGTTCACTCAGCGCGAAAACTATAAACATCTATTTTGACTAGAGTAAAAATCACCAGCCAGATCACAATGCTAATGCAAGTCGTCCACAGCGCCTTGCGCTTGAGGTTTGGCACCGCTGGCGCACCAGGCATCTCACCAGGCACACGCTGATCGGGCTGGCGCATCCCAATCGGGAGCATACAAAAAAACACCATCCACCAAACGATGGTAAAAAGAGTAATGCCGGAAACGGGGTTCATACGCGCTCCGTGTGGATGAGTGACCGTCGCCAAATCAGCATGATGATCAACAATGTATCAAGAAAGATAACCCATAATGGAAATAGCACCCCATTAAAAGTCAGCGTCTCAAGCGCAAATAGAGACAGAATATATTTCAAGTTTCCAACAAAATAAGTGAAGATTTTCTCCTGGTGCGGTGCCGTCCAAGACTTACGGAAAGTTGGCATAAATGCCATGCCATCGATAAAGCATAGCAGGAGGACGGACCACAATGGCTGCTTGGTTAAATACCAGAGCGGTATCGCGGCCAGAGCAAGGCCGAAACAAACCGCATCGCTGCGGGTCAGATTACGGGTGCCATAACCCATGGCGGCCAGAACAGCGACGATGAAGAGCTGCACCGCCCCGATCGCCGTCGTCCAAGCGCCAACACCGCCTTTTTCAGCGAGCTGGACAGCGGCAACGATACCGTTGACCAGACTCCATACCAGCCAGGAGAATAGGTGCGGCTTTACCGTGCCCTTAAAGATACCAATATAATATGGAATGAGGCCGATTGTGCCGATGATGACCGTGAATATCGCAAAGACATCTTCAAATTTCAGTGCCATATGCCTCAAACCTTTAACTGTGCTATGCTCATGACAGCGACGTGCCAACATAGTGTCTGCGTCGCGACACTAAAAGCAGGATAAAGGCAGTATTCGCACCGATAATGAAAATCGGGTAAAGCATTGTTGTCGGGTTATAGGCAGCGAGCGCCAGCAACCCCAGGAAAAACTTCAGGTTTGCCAACATATACGGCCGGATTTTCTCTTCCCAGGGCTTTACCCAAGATTTGCGCGCGGTGGGGTAAAAACCCAGCAAATCGATAAAACAAACGCATATTACCGACCAGATAGGGTCTCCGGTCAGTTGCCACAACGGTATAGCCCCCAACGCGAGCAGAAGGCAGACCCAATCGCCACGGGTAATCTGCTTTTCACCCTGTCGCCACGCAAAATAAGCAAAAAGAAAGCAGATGGCTGCTGTAGAAGCCATCGCCCAGTTGCCCGCCCCTGCGCCTTTCACCGCTTGCGCCACCGTTACCAGAGCCGTAATCATCCCCCAGATGATCCAGGTAAATAGATGCGGCTTGATTCTGCCACTGCGGATAGCTTGCCAATAATCGATGTTGCCGAGGAAGCCGACGATAACGGAGAGCGTAGCAACGCCAGCGCGCCAGTCTGCCTCAAACAACAACGCCTAGACCCGCACGATATGCACTTCGGTCATGGGCTTCTTGCCGTGCAAGTCATTGAGGCAGCGGCGCAAGGCTTGCCCCGCCACTTTGCTGACGGCTTCATCATTGATGCGAGTCGCCTTCGGCATTGTCTCAATCGCATCGGCGATCAAGGCTCCGGCATGGTCAACAATCGCTGCCAGCTCGTGATCATCCGCCACGCCCATCAGCGCGATTTGCGGCTCCTTGAGCAATTTGCCTGCGCGGTCGATGACCACCGTAGCGACAGCGGCACCACTATAACCGATCTTCTGCCGGTCACGTACCGCCCCCTGCCCCATCTGCCGCAGCGTCTTGCCGTCCATTCCCCATTGTCCAAACGTGACCTCGCTGACGACGGAAGCGCCGTCCTTGTGCAAATTGATAATCTGGCCATTCGTCGGAATGATGGCGTGCGGCACCTTGCATTCCTTGGCTAGTTCCACATGCTTGGTCTGGTGGCGCAGCTCGCCATGCACCGGCACGGCGATGCGTGGCTTTATCATTGTGAGCAATTCTTTCAGCTCAACCTGCGCCGCATGGCCGGAAGCATGGATGGTTGTGCCCTCGACACGGTCGGGGGTAATGAGATTCACGCCCATTTCAATGAGCATATTCTGTACTTTGCCAATGGCTTTTTCGTTGCCCGGGATGTCACGCGACGAATAGATGACGTTGTCGCCCTCTTCGAGCACCAGCTCATGATGGTCGCCCGCCGCCAAACGTGATAAGGCTGAGCGAATTTCGCCCTGACTACCGGTGCAGATATAGACCACGCTATCGCGCGGCATCATTGCTGCTTCTTGGGGCTCTAAGAAAGATTGGAATTCAGGTAAATAACCGCAGTCTTCGGCAATCTCGGCATTGCGCCATAGTGAACGCCCGACGAGCACGACCTGGCGTTGGCTGGCGCGCGCGGCAGCGGCAATGCTCTTCACCCGGGCAATATTACTGGCGAACAATGTAACAGCGATGCGGTTGCGCAATCCGGCAAAAACTTGTCGCAGCCCCTTCGACACGTCAGCTTCCGACGCCGTGTGGCCAGGCACCAGCGCGTTGGTTGAATCACCAACCAGCGCGAGTACGTTGCTCTTGCCGATCTCTTGCAAGCGCTTGTCATCCGTCAGTTCGCCGATGAGCGGCTGCGGGTCGAATTTCCAGTCAGCGGTATGCAGCACATTGCCAACTTCTGTAGTCAGCAAAATCATATTCGATTCTGGAATCGAGTGCGTCACGCTGACGAATTCGACGCCGAAGGGTCCCAGTGAAAATTTGCCATGCAAGGGAATATCAATCACGCGCACCTTGCTCATACCCTTATGGTCAGCGAGCTTGGCGCGAATAAGCTGTGCCGTGAACGGCGTGGCGTAAATAGGAACTTGCAGCTGGCCCCAGAGATATTCTAACGCGCCGATATGGTCTTCGTGACCGTGGGTAATGACAATCGCCACCAGGTCATCCTTGCGCTCAGCAATGAAGCTGATATCCGGCATAATGACCTCGATACCCGGCGTCGTATCGTCACCGAAGGTCACACCGCAATCCACCATAATCCATTTGCCCTTGGTGCCGTAAAGATTGAGGTTCATCCCAATCTCGCCGGAGCCGCCAAGCGGCAGAAACCACAGGGCATCATCGGCAGGGCGGTAAAGGTCTTTTTTCTTATTCATAGGGGTTCAAGCCTTTCAGCGTTACGATCATAAATATACTTTAAGCCGCGCAGGGTTAGATCGGGTTCATGCGCAGTGAAAATCTTGCTGGCCGGAGCGAAAAGCGAGGCCAGACCACCGGTGGCGATGACGGGCAGCTTCAGCCCCAGTTCATCCTGCAGCCGCTGCACCAGCCCTTCGACCATGCCGAGATAGCCATAGAAAACGCCAGACTGCATCGCCCCGACCGTATTGGTCGCCAACACTTTCGCGGGCGCGGTGAGCGCAACGCGCGGCAACTTCGCTGCCGCCATATGCAAAGCCTGCAACGAGAGATTAGGCCCCGGCGCGATGACGCCGCCGCAATAATCTCCCTTGGCGTCGATATAGTCGAGCGTCGTTGCCGTACCGAAATCGGCAATCAGGAAGGGGGGCTTGTGCTGCTGCAGCGCACCGATAGCGTTGACGATACGGTCGGCACCAAGCTCTTCCGGACGGTCGATTTTTACCTTGATGCCAAGCTCCAGCAGCGGGTCGCCGATGAAGAAGGCGCGGATGCCGAGATTAGTCTCGCACAGCCGTTGCAGCGCGAAGTTCGCATCCGGCACAACGCTGCTGATAATCGCTATGTGCAACTTGTCAGGATTGATGCCGACGGTGCCGAAGAGCGTGAGCAGATAGGCGGCATATTCATCCGCTGTGCGCTCGGCACGCGTCATGGCGCGCCAGCTTCCAGCGAGTTCTGGGCCTGAGAAGGCAGAAAAGACGATATTAGTATTGCCTGCGTCGATAGCCAAAAGCATGGTCAGGACACCTTTGCTGTGGGAGCAAAAACTTCGCCAGAGGCGATACGCTGCAGATTACCCGCCGGACGCTGTAAGAGTAAACAGCCGCTTTCATCAATGCCCATAAAGCGCCCTTCCAACGCCTGATTGGGCAGGCGGACGACAATATCTTCGCCCAGGCCGTTAGCCTGTGCCAGCCAGGCGGAGCGAATGGGCAGAAAGTTACCCGCCGTTAAATCCTGGCGAAACCCTTCAAACGCCGTCAGGAAGCGCGCGAGCAGCTTTTCCGGCGCGTGGCGCGCAGGGTCTAGCCCCAGCGCTGCAAATGACGTTGTTGGATAGGGTGTATCGGTCGGGTGCTGCGTGATATTCACGCCCATGCCGATAATCAGCGCCGTGCCCTTGGGAGTATTGCAGCTCTCCAGCAAGATGCCGGCAATTTTAGCGTTATTGACCAGAACATCATTCGGCCATTTCAGCCGCACTCGGTCGCGGTTAATGTCTTCCGGCAAAGCGGCAGCAAGCGCCAGCGAGGTCACGAAGCTGAAACGCCCCAGCGCGGCCTGTTCCATATCAGGACGCAGCAACAACGAGACATAGAGATTACCCGGCGGCGAAAACCATGCGCGACCGCGCCGTCCTCTGCCGCCTGTTTGGGTATCGGCGCTGATAACCAGTCCTTCGGCAGCGCCCACCATCGCAGCGGCGCGCACATCATCCATGGTGCTCGCAGTCGTCTTGTGGTGCTGAACCTGATAAGCGAGCGTTGGGCTCATGGCACCCTGAATAGCGCCGCAGCCGCGCGCTGCGCCGTATCGGTCACCGGCGTCGGCGCCAGACCAAAGCAGAGCATGACGCAGACGGCCACGGCCAGAACGCCGCGCAGACTATATTCCGGCACGGCATCCAGGCGGGATTGCGCCTTGTCGTCGAAATACATCAGCACGATGAGGCGCAGGTAATAGAAAATCGCCACGGCGCTGGTGAGCAGCCCGATGATGACCAGCGGGTAAAGCTCCGCCTGCCACGCGGCAAAGAAGACATAAAACTTGCCATAGAATCCGGCCAGCGGCGGCACGCCGCCGAGCGAGAAGAGCAGCAAAGTCAAAGCCCCCGCCAGAACTGGGCGTTGGCGCGACAAACCGGCGAGATCGGCAATCGTCTCAATCATCGCACCATCGCGGCGCATGGCCAAAATCACGGCGAAGATGCCAAGCGTATTGAGAAAATAGATGGCCAGATAAACCAGCACGGCCTGCGCCCCAGCAGGTGTGCCTGCGGCAATGCCCGCCAGCGCATAGCCGACATGGGCAATAGCGCTATAGGCCATCAGCCGTTTGATATTGGTCTGCACAATCGCGGCGAAGCCGCCGATGAGCATCGAGGCGATTGCGAGGAAAGTCAGCAACTGCTGCCATTCATGACCAACGCCAAACAACGGCTGATATAGCACCCGTGTGAGCAAGGCGAGCGCCGCAATCTTCGGCGCGACGGCAAAGAAACTGGTAACGGGTGTCGGCGCTCCTTCATACACATCCGGTGCCCACATATGGAACGGCGCGGCGGCAATCTTGAAGCCCAGCGCTGCGACCACGAAGACCAGCGCGGTGTAAGCCTCGCCCGATTGCAGCCCTTTGCTGAAGAACAAATTGAGCGCGGTGAAATTCGTGGTGCCAGTCATGCCGTAAATCAGCGAAATACCGAAGAGCAGCAGGCCGGAGGACAAGCCACCGAGCACGAAATATTTCAGCCCCGCTTCACTGGACCGCGCATTATCGCGCTGGAAAGCCGCCAGCACATAGAGCGCCAAGCTTTGCAGCTCCAGCCCCATATAGAGCGCCAGCATGTCGTGCGCCGAGACCATCAGCATCATGCCGAGGCAGGCCAGCAAAATGAGCACCGGATACTCAAACTGCATCATGTTTTGCGATTTCTGGTATGGCCGCGCCAGGATGAGCGCGCCGCCCGCCGCCGCCAGCAGCAGCATTTTGCTCATGCGGGCAAAACCGTCATCGACGAACATATCGTTGAAGGCAAAATTCCAGGTCGTATCGACCTTGCCGAGCAGCGCAATCGCTACGGCCATAACGAAAATCGCGCCCCAATGGACAAAGCCTGACCAGCTCTTGTGGAGGAAAAGCCCGGCCAGCAAGAGCAGCAGCGCCATCGCGCCGACAAACAGCTCCGGCGCAATCACCGAAAGTTCAAAAACGTCCTTCACGGCATCCCCCTGCCCGCTTTGCTTTGCGTCTCTTGCAATACCTGCGCGATGGTCGGCGCCATAATGTTCTTCACGCTGGCGGGGTAAACCCCCATCCAGATAATCAGCGCAATGAGCGGCAGGAACATCGCCTTTTCCCGGAACGATAAATCTGGCATCGCGGCGGCATCGGCATTTAGCGAGGGGCCATAAAACACGCGGCGATAGAGCCAGAGCATATAGGCAGCACCCAGCACCGTGCCGATGGCGGCGAAGGCCGCGACGCGCGAGTCATAGATATACGCGCCCTGCATACTCAGGAAC
>JAGOHT010000102.1 GCA_017996055.1 Alphaproteobacteria bacterium | reverse complement strand
CAGGTGGCGGCGCCCCAGATTGCTGCACAGAGCGCGCTGATTGCGCGTCAGCTCTGCCGTTTTGAGCCTACGCCAGCGCTTGGCAGCGCGCCGCTCAATCCGGCGGCGGCGATGGTGTTGCTTGATAGGCCACAAACACAATACGCAAATGCCAAACTCTGGGCGCAACAGCAATTCGGCAGCATCAAGCCGCTGCCGCCCGCACAGACACACACCGACAATGCACCGCTGCGGCTCGGCTTCCTGACGAGTGATTTGCATGAACACGCGACGGCCTATCTCATCGCCGAAGTTTTTGAAATCCTCGACCACCGGCGTTTTAGCGCATTTCTGTATGATTATGGCGCGCTGGACGACAGCGCCATCAGCCGCCGGATTCGTGCCGCCTGTCCGGCGGGTGCCAATATGCATGGTCAGGATGCACCGAGAATCGCTGCGCGCATCCGCGCCGACGCGATTGACTTGCTCATCGACCTCAAGGGCTATACGCGCGGCGGGCGGCTGGATATTCTGGCTTATCGCCCCGCGCCAGTGCAGCTGCATTGGCTCGGTTTCCCGGGCACACTGGGTTGTCCGTTCATTGACTATTTCATCGCCGACGCCGTGGCGCTGCCGCCCTCGCTGCATCCGGCCTTTAGCGAGAAAATCCTGACGCTGCCCAACAGCTATCAATGTAATGACCGGCAGCGCCCCTTGCCGCCGCCCCTGCCCCGTAGCGCCTTTTCTCTGCCTGAAGACGCGATGGTCTTCGCCAGCTTCAACCAGACCTACAAGCTACATCCTGAATTGCTCACGCTGTGGGCGGCGATTTTACGCGCCACGCCCAACAGCCTGCTCTGGCTGCTGGCCAGCAACACGGTCGCGCCGGTGGCGCTCCGCGCCTTTTTTGCCGCGCAGGGCATTGCGCCGGAGCGGCTGCATTTCGCCGCGCCTATCCCGCTTGAGCAGCATTTGCAGCGCTATCATGCCGTCGATGTTGCCCTCGATACCTTCCCCATCGGCGGCCACACCACGACCAGCGATGCGCTCTGGCTCGGTGTGCCGGTGGTGACACTGGCGGGCGACAGCTTCGTCAGTCGCGTTGCCGCCAGCCTGCTGATGGCAACAGGGCAGCAGGCGCTAATTACTGATAATCCGGCCGATTACCAGGCTTTGGCTATCACTTTGGCGCAGGACGCACCGCGCCGCCAGGCCATCCGTGCCGCGCTGGTTAACGACCGGCTTAGCCTACCTCTCTTCGCCAGTGAAATTTTTGCCCATCATCTGATGACTGGGCTAGAATTGGCGTGGAAGCGCCGCCGCGACGGGCTGGCGCCAATATCGCTCACGGTTGCGCCATGACATTACCTTTTCCTTTCGAGCCGCTTTCCGCCGCGTTGGGTTTTGGCGGCGGGGTTATTCTCGCGGCGCTCATCACCTGGCTGGTGCTGCGCGCGCGCATCCTGCTGCTGCAAAGTCATATAACGGCGCAAGAGGGACAACAGGCGCAGCTGGCGGGACTATTCCAAAATATCGCGGCGCAGACGCTGCAACAGAACCATGATCTCTTCATGCGCGCAGCCGGTGAGCAGCTCGACAAAACCAAACAGGCGCATAGCGCCGTGCTGCAAAGCAGCGTGCAGAGCATCGATGCCATGCTGCAACCGATGCGCCAGCAAGTGACGACGTTGAGCCAGCAGGTGCAGGCCCTAGAAGTGAAGCGCGAAGGCGCATATCAACAACTAATTCAGAACCTAACGCAGCAGCAGCAGATTCAGGAGCAATTGCGAAGCGAAACTGGCGAATTGCGGCGGCTGATGAAGCATCCGGCGGAGCGTGGGCGCTGGAGCGATATTCAGCTGCAAAATATCTTCCGCCTCTCCGGCATGGAGCAGCATGTCGGCGACTATACGGCGCAGGCCACGACCACGACCGCAGACCGCACCATTCGCCCTGATTATGTCGTGCATCTGCCTGGCAACAAACACATCGTCATCGACGTCAAATCACCCTTTGACCATTTCTATCGCGCCGAGACCAGCGACGACCCCACACTCATCACCGCCGCGCTCACCGACCATGCGGGGAGCATCCGCAGCCATATCCGCGAATTAGCGCGCAAGGATTATGGCCGCGCAGTAGAAGGCGCGCCGGAATTCGTTGTACTCTTCATGCATGCTGAACATCTGCTGACCGCTGCGCTGCGCGTCGATAAAGAGCTCATCCAATATGCTTTGGAAAACCGCGTGGTCATTGCCACACCGACGACGCTCTTCGCTCTGCTCAACACGCTGGCCTATGGCTGGCAGCAAGCCAATGTGACTGAAAATGCCCGCAAAATCGCCATTGCGGGCAAGGAGCTGTATGAAAGCTTTGCCCCCTTTGTCGAGCACTGGAACAATCTGGGCAAGAGCTTGAACAAGGCGAGTGAAGCCTTCAACAGCAGTGTCACTTCGCTGCAAAGCCGGATTTTGCCCAAGGCGCGTAGCCTGAAGACCCTGGGCGTTTCGGTTAGCGCCGAGCTACCGGAGCTAAAAGCGCTGGAAAATGAGGCGCGCAGCATCCATATTCCCGAACTTCAACAAAATAGTGATGAAGCTGCCTAATGTCTAAACTCGAAATCCGGATTATCCCCGACGCCGTTTTGCGGCAAGTTGCCCAGCCCGTTGCCGCCGTCGATAAGCGCATCGCCAAGCTGATGGAAGATATGCTCGACAGCATGTATCCCGCCGATGGCATCGGCCTCGCAGCCAACCAGGTCGGCGTGCTTGACCGGGTCATCGTCTGCGACCGTGGTGAAATGACTCGTGCCACCGCACTGCGCATGGCCAACCCGGAACTGCTGTGGACGTCGGAAGAAACCTATACGCACAAGGAAGGCTGCCTCTCCATCCCTGACCAGTTCGCCGAGGTGACGCGCCCCAAGCGCATCCGCGTAGGTTATCGCGACGAGAAGAACCAGGAGCAGGTGGTGGAGGCAGAAGATTTGCTGGCTATCTGCATCCAGCACGAGATTGACCACCTCAATGGCATTCTCTTCTTTGACCATCTCAGCAAGCTCAAGCGCGATATGATGATCCGTAAGGTCGATAAAGCGAAGAAGCTGCTGGGTGAAAAAGGATTTTATGACTAATGCTTCGGCTTGCTTTCATGGGAACGCCGGATTTCGCGGTGCCTGCGCTCGCCGCGCTGCACGCAGCTGGACACAAGATTGTCGCAGTCTATTCGCAGCCGCCGAGACCAGCAGGGCGTGGCCAGCAGCTGCAGCCCTCACCGGTGCAGCGCTTTGCCGAAGCCCACAGCCTGCCGGTCTGCAATCCGAAAACGCTGCGCACGCTGGAGGCGCAGGCGGAATTCGCCGCACTGCAGCTTGATGCCGCCATCGTCGCAGCTTATGGACTGATTTTACCGCCGCCGGTGCTAGCCGCGCCGCGCTTGGGCTGCCTCAATATCCATGCTTCATTGCTGCCGCGCTGGCGTGGTGCCGCGCCTATTCACCGCGCCGTTCTGGCGGGCGACAGCGAAAGCGGGGTGACCATCATGCAGATGGATGCCGGGCTCGATACCGGCGCGATGTTGCGCAAAGCACCCGCGCCTATTACAGACGACACCACAGCGGGCGCGTTGCATGATGCGCTAGCGACGCTCGGCGCAGAACTCATCGTGCCCACGCTCGCAGACTATGCAGACGGAACAATTACACCGGAAGTGCAGCCGGAAGCGGGCGTGACCTATGCGCACAAGCTGCAAAAGGCGGAGGGTGTGCTGGACTGGACGCTGCCAGCCGCAGCGTTGGCGCGGCAAGTGCGTGGCTTGCAGCCCTGGCCGGGTTGCTGGTTCGTTTATCAGGGCGAAAATATCAAGGTGATGGCCGCGCAAGCCGTGGCTGGCAGCGGCGCGCCTGGCACCTTGCTGGATACGCAAGGCACGGTCGCATGCGGCAGCGGCGCGCTGCGGCTCATGCGGGTGCAGCGCCCAGGCAAGGCGGCGGCCAGCGGCATGGATCTGTTGAATGGCTTGCGCTTGCAACCCGGCGCGCTTTTCCATAATGGGCAAGCCTGATGCCGCGCTTCAAGCTGATGTTGGAATATCTCGGGCACGGTTTCGCGGGCTGGCAACGGCAGGAAGCGGGCGTGATCACCGTGCAGGGCGTGCTGGAACAGGCCATCAAAGGCTTTAGCGGCGAGGATGTGACGCTACATTGCGCGGGGCGCACCGATGCGGGCGTACATGCGCAAGGGCAAGTGGCACATTGCGACTTCCTGCGCGACAACATCAGCGTGAATACGGTGCGCGATGCTATTAATGCCCTGGTGCGGCCACATCCGGTCGCCGTGCTCAATGCTGAATTGGTTGGTGAGGATTTCCATGCGCGCTTCAGCGCCGTGCGACGCCGTTATCGTTACCGTATTTGTAACCGCCGCGCGCCGCCGATGCTGGAAGCGGCAACCAGCTGGCATGTGCCCCACCCCATTGATACCGCTGCGATGCAGACCGCCGCCGATTTGCTCATCGGTCGTCATGATTTCTCGACGTTCCGGGCGCAGCATTGCCAGTCGAACAGCCCGATCAAAACGCTCGATGCGTTGACCGTAACGCGCGACGGCGAAATGATCCTGTTTGAAACAACGGCACGGTCGTTCCTGTATCATCAGGTGCGGAATATGGTCGGCACACTGGCGCTGGTGGGGCATGGGCAATGGTCGATGGCAGATTTTACGGAAGCATTTAAAGCGGTGGACCGACGCCGCGGCGGGCCTACGGCGCCGCCGCAGGGTTTGATTTTCTTAGGGCCGGAATACTAATTATAGCCCTTCCAACATCGTTTGGGCATTGCGCTCCCAGGTCAGACTAGCGGCGTAGGCTTTCGCCCCCTGACCGAGTTGCGCACGCAAGTCAGTCTGCGTCAGCACGCTCTGGATGGCTTGCGCCATACCTGGGATATCATTTTCAACGCAGAGCAAACCGCTCTTGCCTTCCTGCAACGCATCGGGGATCCCCCCCACCCGCGTCGCGACCGCCGGACAACCCTGCGCCCCCGCTTCTGTAATCACCAGACCAAAGCCCTCGACATCGCCGCGCTCCAAAGTGGCCGCGAGAAGAAAGAGCGTGCTGCGCGCATACAGCAGTTTGACGTCGCTGCTACTGAGCTGCCCGACATAGATGGCTTGGCCGTTTGTCGCCGCCATCGCCGCCTGCAGCTCGGACATATAGGCCTCATCTACTACCTTGCCAGCGATAATGTAAAAATAGGGCAAGGCTCCGGCTGCCTGCATTTTCTGCAACGCCGCGATGGCTGGCAGGTGCCCCTTGCGCCGCGCCACGCGCGCCACGGTGCTGAGCCACGGCCTATCCGTTGGCAGGACGGCGAGCTGCGGATTGTCAAACTGCTCGGCAGGAGGGGTGAACCAGTCACGCCCGACGCCGAGCAGGACGATGGTGCAGGGCCGCTTGAGGTATTGCGTCACCATACCCGCCGTGTAATGCGAGATGCCAACCAGTTTCTGCGCAAAAGCCCCGGCCAGCGCGTTGCCGAGCCAGCCAAAGCGACCATATCCGGCGCGGATAATCTCACCGCCATGATACATCTGGATTTTCTTGAAGCGATAGCCGAGACAACGCGCCACCGTGGTGGCGAGGCCTGAGCGGATTTCGCAGGCCAGCACGATATCATCCGCTCGCACGCCGCGCAGCGCCCGCAGCACGGCAAGCACCGTTTTGAGCCGCAACTTCTGGTGCCGCAACACGCGCTGTACCCGAAAAGGTAGAGCTGCATCAACAGCCACCTGATCCACGCCATAATCTGGCGCAATGACCTCAACTGTGTGGCCCAAACCGGCGAAAGCTCGCGCCATCTCATAGGAAAAGGTCGCTTGCCCGCCTGGATAGGGCACACATTCAAAAGTGATAACCCAGATTTTGCGCGTCGGTGCCATAGCCCCTCTTAGATGCTTTGAAAACTGATTTGCGAGCAGCCAAAGTATGACGCGGCACCGACTCCGCGCCAAGTCTTTTACAGCGCCACGGAGCGATTCAGTTTTTGATATGCATGCACCGCCGTGCAGAAATATTTCTGCCTTGTCTCGGAACTCCCGGCAGAACACCCTACAATTTCATCAAACCTTCTCTGACACGCAAAAGCACTTCTGCCCAATCGCCCATCGTTTTCTGGCGATAAAGCTTGGCAGTCGGATACCACGGGCTATCGGTGCGTTCGGTCTGCCAGCGCCAGTCTGGACCCAGCGGCAGGAGCACCCAGACCGGTTTGCCCAAGGCGCCGGCGAGATGGACGGTGGAAGTGTCGACCGAGATTACCAAATCTAGCGCTTTGACGAGCCGTGCAGTGGCGGCAAAATCAATGATGTACGGGCCGAGATCGGCCACACCAAGATCGGCGAAGCGCTGCGCCTCATCACCGCGCAAATCCTCTTGCCGCAGCAGATTATAAAAACGCACGCCAGGCACACCGAAGAGCATGCTGAAGGTGGCAAATGGGATTGAGCGCCTATGGTCATGCTTATGCGCCGGGTTACCCGCCCAGACGATGCCAACCTTACGTAGACGCTCACTGGTAATGATGTTGGGCACATCACCTTTCGGCGTGGGCAGATATGGCGCGCTATTCGGCACCGCCTCGCCCATCTGCAGCAAATGCGGCAAGTCCATCATCGCGCAATGAGCATCACACGCCGTTTGCGCCGCCGCGCTGGCGGGCGGCAATTCATCCACGCCATCCCAACCCTGCAACAGCGGCAAGAGCGGTGGCCGCGCGGCATAAATCACCCGCGCGCCACGCTGACGTAGGATAGGCAGAAACCGGCAGAACATCAGGCTATCACCAAAGCCCTGTTCATCGGTCACCAGAATAGTTTTGCCGCGCGGGTCGCCACCTTCCCACACCGGCGCGCTACCATGCTGCAGGCGCTTGAGATTCGGCACCGCTTTGAAGCGCCAGCCATATTCGGCGAAGCCCGCCGTCAGCCGCCCCATCAGCAAATCAAACAGCGCGCAATGATAATTGATATCCGCATCATCGGGCTTGATGACGCGCGCGCGGGCATAGGCCGCCCCCGCTTCTGGAAAGCGGGCCTGCGCTTCCAAAATCTGCGCCTTATTGTCCCAAGCTTTCTCGTGGTTGGGCGCAAGCTGCAACAGCGTGTCATACGCTTGCAGCGCTTCCGTCGCTTTGCCCTGGCGCATGGCAGCCAGTCCCCAGGCAAAGGTTGCATCGGTATGCTTCGGCGCCTGCGCGACAGCTAAACGCGCTTGATCATAAGACAGCGCAAAATCGCCAGCCTCATCAGCGATATTGGCGTAATTCACCCGCGCCTGAATATAGTCCGGCGCAGCGGCCAAGACCTGCTGCAGTTCCCGATAAGCTCCGGCGTAATCGCCCTGCGCCGAGATGAGGAGCGCCAGATTATTCCGCGCCTCATGCGCCGCGGGCTGTATGGCCAGGCAGGCACGATAAGCCGCAATCGCACCCGGCTTATCGTCGAGCAGTTTAAGCGCGTTGCCGAGATTATAATGCGCTTCGGCGAGTTGCGGCTGATGCTGGATGACGACGCGCAAAGCCTGCACCGCACCCTTCGCGTCGCCAGCAGAAAGCAGGGCATTGCCGAGATAAAAACGGAAAAGCGGCGCTTGCGGATCAAGCAGCATCGCCTGTTTAATGGACGCCACGGCTTCCTGCGGCCGCCCTAGCGCTTCCAGAACCACGCCGAGCAACGCATGGGCATCGGCATGGCGCGGTTGCGCGCGCAGCACAGCACGGTAAGCAACTTCTGCTTCCGAAAGCTTCCCGGCACGATGCAGCGTGAGCGCTTGATCAAGGGTTTTCATGGGCGTGGTTGCTTGCTGGCATTATCTTCCCTATCACTCGCTCTGCACCTGCCGCGGTTGTTTGCCGAGCATCTACAATGCTCTGGTTGATAGAGCGGAGCAGCGAACAACCGCCTTGGCGCAACCGATCGTGACCAGACCTTGT
>JAGOHT010000101.1 GCA_017996055.1 Alphaproteobacteria bacterium | reverse complement strand
GCGCAGAATCTGGCTGCCGCAGCAGCGCGGGTGATTGCAGGAAATAGATCCCTGGTATCGGGGTGGTCGGTAAAAAATCGCGCCCGATGCTACTCCCCGCCTTATTGACTTGATAGAATCCGGCACGTTCGCCTTGATTTTCTAAATAGGCTTGATAAGCAGCATTCTTCAGCTCCGGCACGCCCGCAAAGACCGTGGAGGGTGCGCTCACAACACGAAAATCTTCCTGATAACCAAAAATCTTGCCCGCATGAATAAGCGCAAGGTGCGCATCGGACAGTATCGGCGCCTGTTGGGTCATGCGCGCATAAACGGCCAAACGCCCTTGTATGTCATGTTGCGGCTCATGAAAGGCTACATGCAACGCACCGCGTGGATCAAGCAAAGACGGGTGCCGGTCACTGATGCCATAATACTGACCCACAGCATCTTTCATCACAAGGCATTCCGTCTCACGCTGCTGTGCCGCACTGCCCGCCCAGTTAAAACCTATGGTGCGCATTGCTGGTTTGTCGCCAGGCGCAATACCCAGCCCCCTGGCCTGCGTTTCCCATGCTTGCTGCATCGCCTGCGCCGCTTGGTTCATCAACCACACGGATTTTTCGTGCGTAATGCCGTGCTGATCGAGCGTGGCGCGCGCCGCAACCGTCATCAATTGCTTACCAGGCTGTGATCCATCCTCAATATGCAACAAGCGCCCCGTGCCGTCTTCCCGATAGGCTCCCGTACGTTTATCCAAAAAATCTGTGGTCGCCAGATCACCCCATTGTGATAAGAGCGCTTTTGCCCCCGGCACGCGCAGCAGGTTGCCATAGGCACGTTCATGGAGTGCATCCATGAAATCGAAATAGCCTGTAGAAAGCCTTGCGGTTTTCAACGCCTTGATTTGCAGTGCGAAATCGTCGGCCATGACGGCGCGTGTGGGCGCATCGGTCTGCTGCAGTTTTTCAGCGACCTGACCCCAGGCCCCGAATTGAGGCCGGAAACCTCCCAACCGTTCCCAGGGGAAAGCATAAGTCGCGGCACACAGCGATAACTGCTGGTCGAGGGGCAAGCCGTCAATGACCTCCTCCGGCTGCCGAAGAATTCGGCGCGCCGCACTCGTCCAGGCGGTTTGCTGCGCAGGCGTCGCTGTTTGAGCCTGTACCGCGTTTAATAACGCAGCCCTGTCGATAGCAAGATAGTCATTCCGCATGCTGCGCCCGGCGTTGGGTTTCCACATCAATCCGTAGCCCATGATAGCACGCAGAGGTGCGTTCAATAGTTTCAGCTCCAGCCCAACAACCAGACAACACAATCGTTCAAAATCAATACGTTACATCAGCGTAACATCCCGTAACGCAGCTTGATTTTGCAGTTGCGATAAGCAGGGGTATTCCTGTTTTTAAGCATTTGATTCTTTTGCTGGTTTGGCCTGACGTCCGTTGTTGTTGCGCCTTCCAGTTCTCGGTTCGCTTCCACCCAGCCAATTTCTGCCGATAGGGGTCCGCGTTGTCTCAGTCTCCCAGCCTCGTTCGCTTCCCGACCCGCGCTAAGACCACAACTATGCCGCCTGTCGCCCTTGAGCTGCAACGCACCCTTTTCGGCAGCACGCAATGCACGGGCGTTGGTGTCCATTCCGGCGCGCCGGTCACACTGCGCCTGTTGCCCGCGCCTGCCGATAGCGGCATCGTTTTCATCCGCACCGATCTGCCGGAAGGGCAGAATGTGATTCCAGCCCAGTGGGACAAGGTTGTCGATACGCGCCTGTGCACCATGCTGGGCAATGCCCAGGGCGCGACCATCGGCACGGTCGAGCATCTGCTCTCCGCCTTACGTGCACTCAATATTGACAACGCCATCATCGAGATTGATGGGCCGGAAGTCCCGATTATGGATGGCAGTGCCGCCCCTTTCGTTTTGCTTATCGAAATGGCTGGGGTGCAGGAGCAGGATGCGCCGCGTCAGTGGCTTGAAATTCTGAAGTCCGTTGAAGTGCAGCATGACGGCAAGGTCGCGACCCTGCTGCCCGCCGATCAGGCCAGCTTCTCGGTCGCCATCAAGTTCGACAGCAGCGTTATTGCTGAGCAGAGCTATGATCTCGCGGTTTCCGCCGCCAGCTTCAAGGGCGAGGTCAGCCGCGCCCGCACCTTTGGCTTTTTGGCCGAAGTTGAGCAGCTGCGGAAAATGGGGCTTGCACGTGGCGGCTCGCTGCATAACGCCATCGTCATCAGCGACGACAAGGTGCTGAACGAAGGCGGCCTGCGGTACAGCGACGAATTCGCCCGCCACAAGCTGCTGGATGCCATTGGCGACCTGAGCCTCGCTGGCGCGCCGATTTTGGGCGCTTTCAACGCCTTCTGCACTGGCCATGCGCTCAACAATAAACTGCTTCACGCGCTCTTCGCCGACCGCAGCGCCTGGCGCCTCACCCCCCGCCCTGACCCAATGGCAATGGCCGATTTGGCAGCGGAATAGCCTCCCGTCCCATGAACGCCGTGCTACCGTTCTTCGCCGGAATAAGCTTAACCCTTCTTGGGCTCTGGCTACTGCGCTATGCTGCCAACCTGCGCAGAGACTGCCTATCCAGCCTAACCTGGCCCTCAGTACAAGGAGCTGTTGAGCATAGCGAACTCGTTTGTTTTGAGCGCCGCCGCAATAATGATTTAGAGATGCTCGATCTTTTTCTGCGTTATCGTTATTCCGTTAATCATACGCACTACACAGGCAAGAACTATACATTGTATGATTCGCGCAGACCACGTCCGGAAGCTGAAAAGATTCTCGCCGCGCTTGCCCCGGGACAAACAGTAAAAGTTTATTTCAATCCGAATAACCCGCAGATTGCAGTCATTCTGCCCGGGCCACGCCCAGACCATAAGGCGCATGAACAAACCATGGCATGGATCGTGTTAGTGGCTGGGGTGATCACAACCGTGGCCACCTTCGACAGAGCCCAGTCAATACTGCAGTCGCTATTCCCCTGATACCCCTCAAGGAAAGCTTACCCTGCCCCCAAAATATGCTATAGCTCAAACCATAATAGAATGAGGTTTAATTGATGCCCCTTTTCCAGAACACACTATGGCGTAGCGTGTTGTCGCTTAGCCTATTGGCCACCTGTCTGATAGGGTGCGCTGGCGACGACAACAAGGATAAGCTCACCGAAAAACCGGTGGAAACCCTCTATGAAGACGGGTCCAAAGCCTTTGCCGATGGTGACTATAAGCAGTCCGCCAAAAGCTTCGAGGAAGTCGAGCGGCAATATCCCTATTCGCAATGGGCGACCAAAGCCCAGCTGATGGCGGCTTATGCCCAGTACGAAGGGCGCGATTATGATTCGGCCATCGCCACGGTTGACCGCTTCATTCAGCTGCATCCGGGCAATCCGGAAGTCGCTTACGCCTATTATCTTCGCGCAATTTGCTTCTATGAACGCATCACCGACATCACGCGCGATCAGAGCCTGACCCATGAGGCCGAGAGAGCCCTGCAGGATATCGTCAGTCGCTTTCCAGATAGCAGCTATGCTCGCGATGCCGAAGCCAAGCTGAGCCTGGTGCAGGACCAGCTGGCTGGCGCGGAAATGGAAGTCGGGCGCTATTATCTCAAGCGGCAGATTTTCAACGCCGCTTTGCCACGCTTCCAGAAAGTGGTGGCCGAGTTCCAAACCACCAGCCAGGTCCCGGAAGCACTGCATCGCATGGTTGAGTGCTATCTGGCGCTCGGCATCAAAAGCGAAGCGCAAGCCACAGCCGCCGTGCTGGGGCACAACTTCCCGGGCAGCGACTGGTATCAAAAGGCCTATGATCTGCTGGGTGGCGAAAAACTGTCACCGCAAGCCGACCAAAGCAGCTGGATCGGCAAGTTTTGGCGTAAACTGTTCTAACCATCATGCTCACCAGGCTCGCCATCAACGACATCGTGTTGATTGAACGGCTGGTGTTGGATTTCGGCACCGGCGCAGCCGGATTAATCGTCTTTACCGGCGAAACCGGCGCAGGCAAATCCATCCTGCTCGACTCGCTTGGCTTAACGCTGGGCGCGCGCAGTGAAGCTGGGCTGGTGCGCCAAGGTGCCACCGAGGCAGGCGTCACTGCTGAGTTCGCCTTGCCGCTGGAGCATCCCGCCAATAGCCTACTGCGCGACCAGGGACTGGCAGTTGATGAAACACTGCTCTTACGCCGGACGCTGAACAAAGAAGGCAAAAGCCGCGCCAGCATCAATGACCAGCCCGCCAGCATTGGCCTGCTCAAGCAATGCGGCCAATGTCTCGTTGAAGTGCATGGCCAGTTTGAGAGCTATGGCCTGCTCGACCCCGCGACACATCGCGGCCTACTCGATGCCTTTGGCGGGCATGGCACGCTGACCGCCGCCGTGCACAACGCCCACAACACCTGGCAAACGACGGAACAGGCTGAGGCGGCCGCCCTCGCCGCCATCAAGCAAGCGAAGGTGGATGAAGAGTATTTGCGTGCCGCGCTCAAGGAGCTCGACGCGCTTGACCCGCAGCCCGGCGAGGCCGATACGCTCGCAGTGCAGCGCACGGTGCTGCAGCAGCGTGAGAAGATTTTGGCAGGCCTGGCGCAGGCGCAGGAATTGCTGGCCGGACAGCGCGGTGCGACCCGTCTGGTCAATGAGTCGGCGCATGCCGTGGCGCGCATCACGCCGATGACCGCGCCGATTGAGGAATTGCTGGCGACGCTCGACCGGCTGGCGAGCGAGCTATCGGAAGCAGAAAGCAGCATCGACCTGCTAGCGCGGGATGACGCGCTTGACCCAAGCCAGCTGGAAGGCACGGAAGAGCGGCTCTTTGCCCTGCGCGCCGCCGCCCGCAAGCACCAGACAATGGTGGATGAGCTGCCCAAAGTGCGCACCACGCTCGCTGAGCGCCTGGCTGCACTGGAGCAGCAGGATAGCGCGCTGGGCAAGCTGGCGGCGGCCACGCGCGCCGCGCGGCAGGACTTCATCAAACAATGTCAGGCGCTGAGCGCCGCGCGCGCCAGAGCCGCCACCGCACTGGCGGCGGCGGTGAATACCGAACTGCCCGCGCTCAAGCTAGGCCAAGCACGGCTGGAGGTCGCCCTCGCCTCCTTGCCCGAAGCCGAATGGGGTGCGCTGGGCGCGGAACGCATCAGCTTCCTGGGCCAGACCAATCCGGGCACGGCGGCAGGGCCGCTACAGAAAATCGCCTCCGGCGGAGAACTCGCGCGCTTCATGCTCGCGGTCAAGGTCGCGCTGGCGGCGGCAGACCCGGTGCCGACTCTGGTGTTTGACGAGGTCGATGCAGGTATCGGTGGCGCGACGGCGGCGGCGGTGGGTGAACGGCTGGCGCGCCTTGCCCGCAGCGTGCAGGTCATGGTGGTGACGCATAGCCCGCAGGTCGCCGCGCGCGCCACGCAACATTGGCGCGTCAGTAAGAGCAGCAAGGGCGACACAACGACCACGACCATCGCGCGACTGGATGACGAAGCGCGGCGCGAAGAAATCGCGCGGATGCTGGCGGGCAGCGCGGTGACAGCGGCAGCGCGCGCAGCGGCGGCGGATTTGATTGCCGAAAGTGTGGCCGAAGAAAAGCCGGTGCGCACCAAGCACAAGCAGGCTTCATGAGCCAAGCGCCAGACGAAACGACCGCGAAGGCGGAACTCTCGCGCTTAGCCAAGGAAATTCGGCGGCATGACGCGCTCTATCATGGCGCAGACTCACCGGAAATTTCCGATGCCCATTATGACAAGCTGCGCGCGGACTATCGTGCCTTGCGCGAGAAATTTCCGCAATCTACTCCGGCAGATGATCCTGAACAAAAGGTCGGCTACGCACCGCAAGCCGCCTTCGGGAAGGTGCAGCACAGCGTGCCGATGCTCTCGTTGGGAAATGCCTTCAGCGCCGAAGATGTTACCGATTTCGTCGGGCGGATTTATCGTTTCCTCGGCTGGAAAGAGAATGAAGCACATCGGGAACTATCCTTCGTCGCGGAACCGAAGATTGACGGCCTTTCCTGCTCGCTGCGCTATGAGCATGGCAAGCTGACGGTGGCGGCGACGCGCGGCGATGGCGTGACCGGCGAGAACATTACCGCCAATGTCCGCACCATTGCCGATGTGCCACAACATCTGCACGGCATCTTCCCGGATGTCGTCGAAGTGCGCGGCGAGGTGTATATGCGGCGCGCCGAATTCGCCGTGCTCAACGCCGCGCGCGCGGCGGCGGGCGAAGAGCCTTTCGCCAATCCACGCAATGCCGCGGCGGGCAGTGTGCGCCAGCTTGATGTGCAGATTACGGCCAAGCGCAAACTCAGCTTCTTTGCCTATGGGTTGGGGGCGTGCAGCGCGCCTGTCGCGGCGACACAGTCCGCCTTGCGGCAACAGCTAAAGCAATGGGGCTTCGCGCTCAACGAGCCTGCCGAGGCCTGCGCCGACAACGCGGCGCTGCTGACCTATTGCGACCGCATCGGCGCGGCGCGCCCCACCCTGCCCTTCGATATTGATGGCGTGGTTTATAAGGTCGATGATTTTGTTTTGCAGGAACGGCTGGGCTTTGTCAGCCGCGCGCCGCGCTGGGCGATAGCCCACAAATTTGCGGCCGAGCAGGCGCAAACCCGTCTCAACACCATTGTCATTCAGGTGGGGCGCACGGGCGTGCTGACGCCGGTGGCGGAACTGGAGCCGGTGAATGTCGGCGGCGTGATGGTGAGCCGCGCCACGCTGCATAATGCCGATGAAATCGCCCGCAAGGATATCCGGGTCGGCGATCTTGTCACCGTGCAGCGCGCAGGCGATGTCATTCCGCAAATTCTGGGCAGCGACACGGCCAAGCGCCCGCCTGATGCCAAGCCTTTCCCGTTCCCCAACCAATGCCCGGTTTGCGGCTCGCATGTCGTGGTGCGCGAGGATTATGCCGCCCGTATCTGCAGCGGCGGCCTGTTTTGCCCCGCGCAGCAGCAGGAACGGCTGCGCCATTTCGTCAGCCGCGAGGCGCTGAATATCGAAGGGCTAGGCGACCAGCGCGTGGAGGAATTTATCGCCGCCGGTTGGCTGCATAGTCCCGCCGATATTTTCCGCCTTGCCACACACCACGCCGAACTCTTGCAGCGCGAGGGCTGGAAAGAAAAATCGGTGAGCAATCTGCTCGCCGCGATTGAAGCACGGCGCAGCGTGCCGCTGGCCCGGCTGATTTACGCGCTCGGCATTCCGCAAATCGGCGAAGTCACCGCAAAGCAGCTGGCCGCGCACTATATCAGCTTCACGGCATGGAACGCGGCGATGCAGCAGGCGGCGGCGGGCGACGCAGCGGCACGCACCGAACTTGATGATTTGCCGAATATTGACCAGGCACTAATTGACAGCGTCAGCGAATTTTTTGGCGAGCAGCATAATCAGGCTGTGCTGACCGATTTGGCGGCGGAACTGACGATTGAAGACCATATCAGCGCCGCACCAAGAGATCACAAGCTGGCGGGCAAGACGATAGTGTTTACCGGCACGCTTAAGAGCATTGGGCGCAGCGAGGCGAAGGCCAAGGCGGAAAGCTTGGGCGCAAAAATCGGCAGCGCAATTTCAAAAAACACCCACTATCTGGTGATGGGCACCGACGCGGGCAGCAAGGCTGACAAAGCCAAAGCGCTGGGCATTACGATTCTGACGGAAGATGAGTGGTTAGAATTGGTAGGCAATTGAAGAAAATAAGTTCCAAGTGCTCATGCTTTCAAACTTAAACCGCTGCTAGCTAGAAAATCACAAAATCGCTAGCCTATAGTGAAAATCATGATTTACGAGAACCGGAGCGCAGCGTACCTATATGTACGTGAGCACCGGAAGCGTAGCAAAGCATGGTTTGCAGGCTAGGATCGCGATTTTGTATCAATATCAATAGCCGCTTACAATCCGCTCAACCAGCTGTTTCACCGTCGGAACGAACCCATTGGCATAAAAGGGGTCTTTGCCGAAGCGGAAGGCGTTCGTGCCGCTGAACATCAGCTGGTTTTCTACATCACCGTCATGGCTGATATTCTGCAGCGTCTTCTGG
>JAGOHT010000100.1 GCA_017996055.1 Alphaproteobacteria bacterium | reverse complement strand
AGCTACGCGGGTCTGGCTTGCGCCCTGTCGTATGCTCCTCATTCACTGCCCAGTTGGAGAAGTTGCATGCGTTGAGGCAGCCCATACAGCTGATCTGGTCGGCGGAGATTTTCTGCGCGCGCTCTGGCGTCACGAAGATAAGCGTATTATCCGGCGTCCGCATGGCGCGAGTAAAGCCCTGCGTGCCCCAGCCCTTGGCCTGCTCGCTGTCGCCTTCCGTCAGATAGACCGGCTTGCCGACCGCACCAACCTGGAAGGGCACGAGATGCTCGCCGACCGGTTCGAGCGCATAGGCAAGCTGGCGCTCGGAACGGCCAATCAGCTCCTGCAGGAAAGGGTTACGCACGGCTGAGGAATAGAAGCCGGTGGGCGAAAATTTGTTGAGATAGACATCGCCCTCTTTCAGCGTCAGCAGCTTTTGCTTCCAGGCGTTGGAAATCGGGCTTTCTTTGGTAAGCAATGGGCGGGTGCCAAACTGGAAGCCGATTGGCCCCAGTTCCGGATTATCAATCCAGTCCTGCCACTCCGAGAGCCACCAGACGCCGCCCGCCATGATGATGGGCACATCGCCGAGGCCCTGCTCGCGCATATATTGGCGCAGTGCCAGCACGCGCGGATAGGGATCTTCCGGCGCCAAAGGGTCTTCAGAATTCGTGATGCCGTTATGACCGCCAGCCCGCCACGGGTCTTCATAGACCACCCCGCCCAGCAGATGTTTGAACTTGCGGAACGAACGCAGCCAAAGCGCGCGGAAAGCGCGCGAGGACGAAACGATGGGATAATAAGACACACCGAAATGGTTGGCGATTTCGGCGAGCTTATAGGGCATCCCCGCGCCGCACGTGACGCCATGAATCATGCCCTTCGCACCTTCAAGGATGCCAAGGAGAATACGCTCCGCCGCGCCCATCTCCCACAAAACATTCATATGGATGCGACCGCGGCCGTTAGAGATTTCATGCGCGGTCTGCGCCTGCGCGATGCCTCCGCGGATGGCGAAAGCGACCAGCTCTTCATGCCGCTCCTGGCGCGTGCGCCCTTTATAAATCTGCGGCACGATTTTGCCGTCGGCGTCATAAAAATCAGCATTCACGCCGGAAAAGGTGCCAACACCTCCCGCCGCTGCCCACGAGCCAGAGCTTTCGCCATTGGAAACGGAGATGCCCTTTCCGCCCTCAACAATGGGGTAAACTTCCTGACCGGAGATACGAATGGGGTTCAGAGCTTTCACGACATATCCTAGGTTAACAAGCAAGGGGCGGATTATAAGCGTATTATCCGGCAACTGACCAGTATTTCATGCATATAGCTTGCGGCGTCTCTATATCAGTTTCTGCTGTTTTTTCACTGGCGATTCCTGTTAGGCTGAGCCTCATGGTGCATCGCGACAGGGGAGCAATGGCGCAAACACTGCATCTGGCGATTGACTGGCAGAATCGGTATCTCGCCGCCGCGGGCAGCGAAAGTGACGCCTTGGCCGCCCGTTGCGCCGCCGCCGTGCGCCAATTCAGCGCGCAGGGCATCTCCACAGTCTGGGTCACGACCGGCACCGTGCCGCTCTGGCAGCGATTAACCCCAAGACAAGAAGCTTTGCTGCCCCGAGGCTATGATGTGCCCGCCGCGCTCGCGCCTGTCATGCGCGGCTATCACGCGGTTAAAACAAGTGACTCCGCCTTCGGCAACCCCGCCCTGCTGCCCTATCTGCGTCAGCGCGGCTGCACCAATATGCTCATCAGCGGCTTCATGCTGCGACACTGCGTGGCGGCGACGGTGCACGATGCGCTCGACTACGGCTTTATCTGCACCTTGCTGCCGGACCTTATCCGCGACCATGCTGACGTGGCGGATACGACGCTACGCACAAGGCGACTGCGCGAGTACTACGGTTTCCAGTCACAAATCCGCTTCGCGCATCCGCCGCTACCACAATGGCCTTATAGCGGCTTGCTGCGCAAGACACCAGCAACCCAGCCCCTTGCCTATCAGCGTTTCCGCGCCTTGCATGATAGTATTGTGTATTAGAGCATTGCCTCGAACGAAGAATGCTCTCTATTCCGAAAGACAATAAAATGCGTCCTCGACACATTTTATTGTTTTGAGGTGGGCCATTGAGGCACCGCAAGCATATGCGAGCGCTGGCCCTGCGGCGCTTGAGCATTTGCTAAAGGCAAGGCGGCGGAGCCGCCGCCCGCCGTTGAGGGCTAAAAATTAGTTTCTCCGATAAATCCCACAAGCCTGGCTGCGAATAGCGCTTGCCGCCATTTCGCCCATAACGAGATCACGGCTTGCCACCCCCAGCCGCGCACGCAACACGGCATCCTCGGCCAGCTTCTGCAACGCCCCTGCCAGCGCGGCAACATTATCCGGCGGCACCAGCAGCGCGTTCTCGGCCCGCGCAATTTCCCGCACCCCGGCTAGATCGCTCGCCACCAGCGGGCGGCCACAGGCGGCGGCATCGAGCAAAGTTTTCGGCAAGCCCTCGCGCACCCGGCAGGGCAGCACGGCGATATGCGCGCGCGCCCATAAATCGGCGATGTTCGCCACTTGCCCGAGATAGCTTACGCCCGGCAACTTTGCCCAATCCGCCAACTGCGCGGCGCTAAAGCTCGTCGGGTTATCATCGGGCTGACCAGCCAGCAGCAGATTAAGCTCCACACCCTTGGCGCGGCAGGCCTGCTGCGCCGCCACCAGCACATCGATACCCTTGGATTGCAGCATCCGTCCGGCATAGGCGCAGGTGACGGGCAACGGCGGCTCCGGCAAAGGCTGCAGCTTGTCCGTATCGACGCCCGAGCCGCGCAGCAGCGCCGTCTGTTCCGGCCTGATAATCCCGAGCTTGAGAAACAGCGCGCGGTCATCTTCATTCTGAAACCACACCTGCACGCTCGTCCGCCGCAAAACAAAGCGCAGCAGCGGCACGAAGGCAAGGCGCAGCAGCCGTGCCTTCAACCCTTCATCGGTAAAGATAAAGCCGACGCCATTCACCGCCGCAATCTGATGCGACACTGGCGCAAAGCGCGCCGCCAACCCACCGAGCAAAACCGCCTTCAGCGCCACATGATGCACGAGGTGAGGTTTCAACGACCGGTAAAGTCCGGCGATTTGCCAGAGATCACGCAGCGCCAGCAACGGGTTGAGGCTACGCCGTGCCCACGCCAGCGGATAGAGCGTATAGCCAAGCGCCGTGATGGCCGCGCCATGCTGCGCCACCCGTGCCAGCACACCAACACGATAACCGGCATCGACAGCAGCCTGTGCCGTCGGCAGACGGTGCGAGCAAAACGCCCAATCTTCCGTCACTAAATAGAGCAGCAGCGGCTTGGCCGCGTCATCACGATTAGCCATAGACATTCCAATGCTGCCGCCAGGCGACATACATCAGCACCGTCCACAGCTGATGCTGGTGATTGCCGCGTTCGGCGCAATGCGCCTCCCAAACCGCACGGATCGGTGCCGGTTCCAACCCGGCATCGTCGAGGCTTGGTTCGGCGAGCAAATGCTCCGCCCATTCGCGCAACGGCCCACGCAGCCAAGCCGCGAGCGGCACGCCGAAACCGCTCTTGGGGCGCTCCAGCAGCGGCGCAGGCACGTAATTATTCAGCACACTGCGCAGCAAACGTTTCGTCACGCCCTTTTCAAGCTTATAAGCGCGTGGCAAACGCCAGCTGTAAGCAATCACCTGCGGGTCAAGCAGTGGCACTCGCACTTCCAGCGCCACCGCCATGCTGGCGCGGTCAACCTTGGTCAGCACATCATCCGGCAAATAGCCCAACGTATCCCAAAGCTGCATCGCCGCGACCGGATCATCCGGCACCGGATAAGGTAGCACAGCCGGCAGTGGCGGAATCTCCGCCATCAGCTGTTCTGGCTCTTGCCACCAGCTGGTGAGCGAACGATAAGCTTCCGCGACATCGCCGCTGCCGAGCGCCGCGAATTTTACCAGCTTGTCGCCCAATTGCGGCACCCGCAGCCGTGCCGGTAAACGCTGCCCGACCTTGTTCCACTGCTCGGCGCTCAACAGGCCCGAGGTTTTCGCCAGTAACGGCCAGACCCAAGCCGGATAGGCTTCCAGCTGCTCCCAGGCGCGATAGCGATTATAGCCTAGGAAACCTTCATCGCCGCCATCGCCAGAGAGCGCCACAGTCACTTGCTGGCGCGCGATTTTGGCCACGAGATAGGTCGGGATTTGCGAGGAGTCAGCAAAGGGCTCGTCGTAAATCTCCGGCAGCAGTGGAATGACCTCCTGCGCTTCGGCCGCCGTCACATAGGTCTCGGTATGATCGGTGCCGAGATGGGCAGCGATGGCGCGCGCGAAAGGCGCTTCGTCAAAATCGGCATTATCGAAGCCGATCGAAAAGCTCTTAATCGGGCGCTGGCTCTGCGTCTGCATCAAGGCCGTCACCAAAGTGGAATCGATGCCACCTGAAAGCAGAGCGCCAAGCGGCACATCCGACACCATCTGGCTCGAGACGGTGGCGCGCAGCAAATCATGCAGCTGGGTCGTGGCTTGCGCGAACGAGAGCGTGACATCGGGCGACTGCAGCGCCAGCGCCGTCAAATCCCAGTAGCGCGTTAGCTCCGGCTCCGCCCCGACGCGGCAGGTGACATAGGATGCGGGTGACAATTTTTGTATACCGCTAAAAATACAATGCGGCGCGGGCACATTGCCGCTGCGGAAATAGGCGCCCAGCGCCATCGGGTTAATCGCGTGCGGACAAGCCGGATGCTGCAGCAGGGCGCGCAGTTCCGAGGCAAAGAATATATCCTGCCCACGCTGGCACCAATAGAGCGGTTTGACGCCGAGATGGTCGCGCGCCAGCGTCAGCTTTTGCGTATCGCGTTCCCAGAAGGCAAAGGCAAAGATACCGCTCAAACGCGGCAATGTCGCCGCCACGCCCCAAACGCTGAGCGCCGCCAGCAGCGCCGCCGTGTCGCCTTTGCCCGGCACGGTATGACCCGCAGCGCGCAGTTCTTCCGCCAGCGCGGCATAATTATAAATCTCGCCATTGAAGGCGATAGCAGTCCGCCCATCGGCGCTCACCATCGGCTGGTTCGCGGCCGCTGACAGGTCGATAATCGCCAGACGCCGATGCGCCAGCGCCAACCCAGCGCCATCGTCAAGCCAAACTGCGCCGCCATCGGGGCCGCGATGCCGCAAACTGTCGGCCATCCGCGTTGCGATTTGCCCAAGCGAATCCGCCGTCGCGCCGCCATGCTGGTTCCACAGGCCGGCTATCCCACACATCAGGCCGCTCCTGCTGCCTGCCGTTGCGCGGCAATGGCTTTCATGGTGCGGATCATGGCGAAGAGGCCGTTGCTCCGGTTGGGCGAGAGATGCTCGCTGAGGCCGATGGCAGCAATGAAATCTGGCTCCGCTTTGACAATAGCGTCCGGCGGCTGGCCGGAGAAAATGCGTAGCAACAAGGCGACAAGGCCGGAGACAATCAGCGCGTCGCTGGCGGCATCAAAATGCAGCAGCCCATTCTCAAAGCGCGGATGCAGCCAGACCCGCGACTGACAGCCGCGCACCAGATGGTCATCGGTACGGAACGCCTCCGGGTAAGGCGGCAAGGTCCGCCCCAACTCGATGATATGGCGGTAACGCTCCTGCCAGTCTTCTAGCAGGCTAAACTCGGCGATGATGTCGGATTGAATCTCAGCAATGGCGCTCATGCTACCAAACTAGCCGTATCACGCGCCAAGGTCAAAATCTTGAGTCATACTTTTTGAAAAGCCTCAGGCTTTTCAGTTTTGCGGCTGCATGATGAAATGCCCTTGTGTGCAGAGCCTCCGCACGCCGGTGAGCAAATTTTCCGCCGTCAGCGTCACGGCAACGCGTAATGCTCCGCCTTCACCCTTTTCCGGCACCGCCAGCAAATCGACCAGTTCACCTTCATAAGCCGGGGCATGAAAATCCGTACGTTCAGCCGCCCGCATCACCACCACCTGGCGGCAAAAGCGCGTGGCGGCGACAAACGCCGCCTTGCCCATCAGGCCTAGCGCCGTGCCGCCATAGAGCGTGCCGTGGTGATTGGTGCTGTCCGGGAAAATCATCTCGACCATATGGACGGCATGATGGTTGGCGGCCACCTCAGGCTGCGGCGCAGCGGCAATCGGTTCCTTGCCATCCATTGCCACGAATACGAAATTGCCGCGCGTGCACAGGCGGCGTTCTCCGGAGAGCAAATCTTCCGCCGTCAGCGTAATTTCCGTCGTGAGCGACGTGCGGCCAATTTTGACGACGGAACCTGTCAGTTCCACCATCTCGCCCTTACGCGCCGGCGCGAGAAAGGCGATTTCTTGGCTCGCCGCTGTCACAAAATTGCGCCGCGCATAGCGGCTGGCGGTTAGAAAGCCAGTTTTGTCCATGAGCGCCAGCACTGTACCGCCATAGAGCGTACCGTGGTGATTGGTCTGCTGTGGAAAGACCAGTTCGATAAGCGTGGTGCCGGAAACTGCCATCGCTTACATATCGGCGGTCAGATACGTAAATAGCAAATAGACAGCGGCAACCAACAAACTAGTGAAGGTCAGAGCCATGCCGACGATGCGGAAGCGGATATCTTCTTTTTCCTGGCTCACACCCAGCGCATGGCTCGTCCGCCCCGCGACGAGGCAGAGGCCGAGCAGATGCGGTAGCCAGACCGGCGCTGCATTGCTTTCCACTAAAAAAATCAGCAGCAGCCCCAAGGGGACATATTCGGCAAAATTCCCGTGGACACGAATGGCGCGCTCCAACGTCGGATTTCCCCCCGCCCCCAGCGTGACATGGAGTTTGCGGCGCAAGCTGACGACGCGCACGCTGAGCACGACAAAGAAAATGGCCAACAGAGCAGCATAGACTTGGGTGGTATGCATAGCGGCTTTCCGTGATGGTTGCAGGCATATGGTGCCGCAAGATGCCGGAGGCGACAAGATACATTCATGGCGATTGGTGGACAAATCCCGTGACCTTGTTTACGCTGCCTGCTGATGCTCACACTGCCCCCTGCTTCCTGCCAACTGTCCGTTGTCGTCCCCTGCTATAATGAGGCAGATGGGCTGGCTTTGTTTCATGCACGCGTTTCCGCCGCCTGTAAGGTCGCAGTCGGACACAATTATGAGCTGATTTTCGTAAATGACGGCAGCACGGATGGCACCTTGGCGCTGCTGCGCGCTCTTTGGAGCCAGGATAACCACTGTGTCGTAGTCGACCTCGCCCGCAATCATGGGCATCAAAGCGCCCTGACCGCCGGTCTCGCCCAGGCGCGCGGCGAATACATTCTTATTCTCGATGCGGATTTACAGGACCCGCCAGAGCTGCTGACGGAAATGCTGCATTTGCTGGAAAAAGGTGCCGATGTAGTCTATGGCCAGCGCCGCAGCCGTGCTGGCGAACCCTGGGCCAAGGAACGCGCCGCGCATTATTTTTATCGCTTACTCGGCTGGCTGGCCGATACACCTATCCCGCTCGATACCGGCGATTTCCGCCTCCTCCGTCGCCATGTTCTGGAAACTTTGTGCCAAATGCCGGAATATCACCGCTTCATTCGAGGTATGGTGGCTTGGATTGGCTTTACGCAGGTACCGTTGCCCTATGACCGCGCGCCGCGCGCCGCGGGAGAAACTCACTACGATCTTGCGCGCATGGTGCGCTTCGCCGGTGATGCCATTACCGGCTTCTCCATCAAGCCACTGCGCCTGGCGTTGCTCGCCGCAGCGCTGGGACTGGGCATAGCGCTGCTACTCATTCTTTACGCGCTCTATTCTTTTTTCATCTCCGGTGTCGTTCCGGGCTGGACGAGCTTGCTGCTTATCTTCCTGCTCTTCAGTACGCTGCAGCTCTTCTGTCTTGGCGTGATGGGCGAGTATATCGGGCGGATTTATATGCAGAGCAAAGAGCGGCCACTCTTTATCGTCCGCGCATTATGGGAAGCGCGAGGAGTAGCAGACTCTGCAAAGCGAACACCAGAATCCTGAAGCTAAACACATAGAGCGCGCCGGTCGCCACCGGCACTTCCCATAGCTGCAG
>JAGOHT010000099.1 GCA_017996055.1 Alphaproteobacteria bacterium | reverse complement strand
GCAGAAGACCACCTCGCGCAATCCGCGCTCGACCGTTGGCACAGTCACAGAAATTTATGATTATTTACGTCTCCTCTATGCCCGCCTTGGGGTGCCTTATTCCCCCGCTACCGGCCTACCGATTGAGAGCCAGACCGCCAGCCAGATGGTTGATAAAATCATGGCCATGGGTGAGGGGGCGAAGTTGCTGCTGCTCGCGCCGCTCATTCGGGGTCGTAAGGGCGAATACCGTAAAGAGATATTGGAACTCCGCCAAAAAGGCTTTCAGCGCCTGCGGATAGACGGCACACTTTATGAAATCGATGAAGCGCCGACGCTCGACAAAAAGCGCAAGCATGATATCGATGTTGTCGTTGACCGTATCGTGGTCAAGCCTGACCTCGGCAATCGCCTCGCGGATTCGGTGGAAACCGCGCTGAAGCTGTCGGAAGGCCTATTGGTCGTGGTCGACATGTCGACGAAGGCGGAAACGCTATTGTCAGCGATGTTCGCTTGTCCGGTCAGCGGCTTCACCATTGAAGCAATTGAGCCGCGGCTGTTCTCTTTCAATAATCCGCATGGTGCCTGTCCGGCGTGCGATGGTTTGGGCGAGAAGCTCTATTTTGATCCGGAACTTGTCATCCCTGACCAAACCTTGTCCTTGCAACTGGGCGCGATTGCGCCATGGAAGACCGTCACTTCTGCCTTTTACACCCAGACGCTGGAGGCGCTCTGCCGTGCCTATAAAGGCAAGATGGATACGCCATGGGAGAAACTGGATCCCAAGTTGCGCGATGCCATTTTGCATGGCACCGGCGATGAGGCGATTGCCTTTGCCTATGTTGATGGTAATCGCAGCTATAAGAACTCCAAACCGTTTGAAGGCGTGCTGCCCAATCTGGAACGACGCTGGCGCGAGACCGAGAGCAGCTGGATGCGCGAGGAGCTGGCGCGGTTCCAATCGTCCCAACATTGCGAAGTGTGCAACGGCGCGCGTCTGAAGCCAGAGGCGCTAGCGGTCAAAATCGCAAGCAAAAATATCAGCGAGATCACCGCGCTGTCCATCAAGAACGCCGCGCTATGGTTCAATGGGCTGGATGCCAAGCTGAAAGCGAAACAGAAGGTTATCGCCGCGCGTATCCTGAAGGAAATCACCGAGCGGTTGCAGTTCCTCAACAATGTCGGCCTCGAATATCTGGCACTGTCACGCAACTCCGGTACACTCTCCGGTGGCGAAAGCCAACGCATCCGTCTCGCGTCGCAAATCGGCTCCGGCCTCACCGGTGTGCTCTATGTGCTCGATGAGCCAAGCATCGGCCTGCACCAGCGCGATAATGACCGGTTGCTCGCCACGTTGCGCCGCCTGCGCGATATTGGGAACACCGTGTTGGTGGTTGAACATGATGAGGATGCTATCCGTGCCGCCGATTATGTCGTCGATATGGGGCCAGGCGCGGGCGTGCATGGCGGGCAGGTGGTTGCCGAAGGCACACCGGCTGAGGTCGCGGCAAATCCGGCGAGCATCACCGGCCAATATCTCGCGGGCACGCGGCGCATTCCGGTGCCAGAGCAGCGGCGCGCGGGGCATAAGGGGCAGTGGCTCGAAATCGTCGGTGCCACCGGCAACAATCTGAAAAATCTGAGTGTGCGCTTCCCGCTCGGCACCATGACCTGCGTCACAGGCGTTTCCGGCGGTGGCAAATCGACCCTGGTGATTGAGACGCTCTATAAAGCGCTGGCACGCCAGCTGCATGATGCGCGCGAACCGGCAGCGCCGCACAAGGCGCTTCACGGCACGGAACGTATCGATAAAATCGTTGACATCGACCAGTCACCGATTGGCCGTACGCCGCGCTCCAATCCTGCCACCTATACCGGCGCCTTCACACCCATCCGCGACTGGTTCGCCGGTCTGCCAGAGTCCAAGACGCGCGGTTACGGCCCTGGCCGATTCTCGTTTAATGTCAAAGGCGGGCGCTGCGAGGCCTGCGAGGGCGACGGCGTCATCAAGATTGAAATGCACTTTTTGCCCGATGTCTATGTCACCTGCGATGAATGCCACGGCAAGCGCTATAACCGCGAAACGCTGGAAGTAACCTGGCGCGAAAAATCCATCGCCGACATTCTCGATATGACGGTGGAAGAGGGCGCGGGGTTCTTCGCCAGCGTGCCGAGCGTGCGCGACAAAATGGAGACGCTGGCGCGAGTTGGCCTGGGTTATATCAAAATCGGCCAGGCTGCGACGACGCTCTCAGGCGGCGAGGCGCAACGCATTAAGCTCGCCAAGGAATTGGCGCGGCGCGCGACGGGCAAGACGCTCTATATCCTCGACGAGCCGACGACCGGCCTGCATAGCGAGGATGTGCGGAAGCTGCTGGAAGTGCTGCAGGTGCTCGTCGACCAGGGCAACACGGTCATTATCATTGAGCATAATCTTGAGGTCATCAAGACAGCGGACTGGCTCATTGATCTCGGCCCCGAAGGCGGTGATGGCGGCGGTGAGATTGTAGCCGAAGGCACGCCGGAGGCGGTCGTGCAGGTCAAGCGCAGCTATACCGGCCAATATCTTGCACCCTATCTGTCCGCCGCTGCGCCGCCAGCGAAGCAGAAGCAACACGCCTAACGGTTTGCCGAGGCCGCATCAGGCTGCTACACTTCGCAAGCCAATTTGTGAGGGTATGATGCTGACTCGCCCGTTCATCCTTCTGACAGTCTTGATGACATGCGCTGTTGCGTCCGCCAATGCGGCGGAGCCGGTGATGAACGATATCAAGCTCGGTGACTACGCCGATTTTGAGCAGAAATGGCCACTGATCACTGTGCGCTATCGCACCGATACGACCGAGATGCGCTTTACCTATGCCAACCCCGCCGCCGAAGCGGTTCTGAAAGCCGGCGGCACGGATTATCCAGATGGCGCGGTCTTTGCCAAAATCGGCCTGATGACAGCGGATGATCCGGAATTTATTAGTTCCAAAGTGCCGTCGGGCGCGAAGCGATTTCAATTCATGGTGCGCGATAAGGCGAAATATGCCGCGACCGGCGGCTGGGGCTATGCGGTTTTCGGCGCCGCACAGGATGCAAATGCGCTGACGCACATGCCCAAGGAAGATGCCGCTACCATCCAAGCCTGCTTCGCCTGTCATGAAATGGTGCAGCATCGCGGCTATGTGTTCTCTCAGCCCGCCAATCTGCGCGCGGCCTATACGCTGCTGCAAGCCAATGCCGTCGCACCCAAGCCGATCGCATCGCCATTACAATTTGTCGACTATGACCTGAAGTCCTTGCCTGACGCGGTGCGCGACTTTCTGCCCAAGGATACAAAAAAAATTCGCTTCCTGGACGGCAAACTGCGCGCCAAGGTTTTTGTCGGGACCTTTGGGGAAATTCGCCCAACCCTGATTAAAGAATCGGCGCAGACTTCTCTGCCCACGATTTTTATGGATGCTTCAGAACAAAAATTTATCCTGGTTTTTCCGGATGACAAGACTGTTTTGCCAGACGGCAAAGCCTGTCCTGCCGGGCAGAAGGCCTACACCACACATAGCAGCGAGAGTTTTAGTAACATTGGCAATCATTTTTGCGCTTAGAGCAGCTTGCTTTGCAGTTCTAGAACAGTGCGTGCCAGCGGCACCGTGATGGCGCTGCGCCTGGCGAGCGCTGCAGCATCAAGCGCGGCGACAGCAGCAGCAGCAGCAGAAGCGCTGCGCTCGATGCGCGACAAGAGATAATCGACCACATCCTGACCGACGCGGAGCTGCCGGTCGCTGAAATGCTTGACCAGCAGCGCGGCCAATAGCGCATCGTCTGGCGGCTGCAGCGTCAGCAGTGGCGCGGCGCGCAGACGCGAGCGTAAATCTGGCAGGGTTATAGTAGCCTGTCCCGGCGGAATTGCGCTGATGAACAGCAGATGGCCGGTCTGCTGAATATGATTGTACAGATGAAACAATGCCTGTTCGCCCGCTGCGTTGCCAAAGAGCCCGTCGCCATCGTCAACAATGACGGCCTTTTGTTGCAAGAGCGATTCCAGCTGTTCTGGCAGGGCCTGACAGGCCACAAGCGATGCGCCGCTACGCTGCGCCCAAACCTGTGCGAGATGGGTTTTGCCTGAACCCGCCGCGCCCGTCAGCACGAGCGTGCGCGCGGGCCAATCCGACCATTTGTCCAGGAGTGCCACCGCCTCCTGATTGCTGGACGTCACGATAAAATCTTCCGCGCCCATAGCTGGGCGCACGGGCAAATTGAAAGTCAGCTGCGCAGTCATGGGGCAGCAGGCGTATCATCGCGATAATAGGGGCTGACTTGATATTGGTGCAAGCCGAAGCGCAGCAACACGCCGATGACCGCCGCCACCGGCACGGCGATGAGCATCCCCAGAAAGCCGAGCAGGCTTGCGCCAGCGAACAGGCCGAAGATAATCCAGACCGGATGCAGCCCGACACGATCGCCGACCAGCTTGGGTGTCAGGATGTAGCCCTCAAGAATTTGGCCGAACCCGAAAACAGCGAGAATCCCGGTCAAATGTGCCCAGTCGCCGAATTGCCCCGCGCCGAGGATCAGGCTCATCAACAGGCCGAAGGTCGAGCCAACATAAGGAATGAAGGATAGCAACCCGGTGGTGAGGCCGACCGCCGCGCCGAAATCGAGTCCAACCAGCGTCAGTCCGGTGGCATAATAAATCCCCAGGCAAATACAAACCAGCGCTTGACCGCGCACAAAGCCAGCCAGCGTCTGGTCAATAGCGTTGAGCTGGGACCGGATAATCGCGTAATGGCGGCGCGGCAAAGCCCCGTCGATAACACCGGTTAGTGTTTCCCAATCGCGCAGCACATAGAAAGCAACCAGCGGCGTGATGAAAATCAGCGTCAGGATATCGAACAAAGCCAGGCTGCCGGAGAGCACCTGTTTGAGAAATTGCGCCACCCAGTTCATCGCCGCGCCGGCATGATCGCTGATAGCACCGCGTAGCTTTTCTACATCATCGGGAGACAATTTCTCTGCCACCTGCATAAGCCATGGCACGACACGATTGTGCAAGGTCTCCGCATAGGTTGGCACAATATTGATGAGGGCGAGAATCTGGCTCTGCAGTACGGGGAGAATGAGCAGGACGACGGCAACGGCGACGAATATCGCCGTTAGTATGATGATACCGGCGGCGGCGGCGCGTGGCAGTTTGCGGCGGCACAAGGCGGCAACGGGCGGGTTAAGAAAATAGGCAATCGCCAGACCGGCGACGAATGGCAGCAACATGCCGCGCAACGCCCAGACAATCAGCAGAAAAATGCCACTTGCCAACAACCAGAACCTTAACTGCGCCTGTGCGCTCATCTTAGTTGCTCCTGATGAGCCATTGCCCCGTCGGCGAGGGGAGCAGCGATAATCCTTGTTGTGTAATCGCCTGCTGCAGCTGGTTGGCATCACCATTATAGTCCAGGGTGATTTCGGCACCTTCGCGCGATACGCTCTGGATATTGATACGCTGAATTACGCTAATGCCGCCAAGGCGCTGGCGTAGCCGTGTCAGCTCCGGCAGCGAGGAGAGGGGCGCATAAAGCGCCATGCTGTTCTGAGCCGCAGGAACGACATTCGCCGTTGTAACCAAGGCTTTGTGCAACACAAATTCCTGCACGCGCGTTGCCGCATCGCGCAATTGGGCGTTTGCGTCGGTGGCGGGTGGAATGATCAGCGTCTGTCCTTCAAGGCGTTGGCCATGCGCATCATATCGGGCGAGCGCGATATTGAGCGGTTGCCCGGCGTTAACCTCACCGACTAGCCGCGCGACGACGACGTTTCCGGCTCCATGCAACGTCGAGATACTACCGAGCGCTAGCGCGTCGCCGTTCGTCGCCGCGTTCGCATCAATCGCGCTGACATCATTGAGCTCCCCACTGGGAACGGTAACAGTCTGCCCGCCTTGCTGCTCCAGCGTTTCAAGCGCGGTACGCCAAGGAGTGCTCTCTTCCCAGAGTACGGCACGGCCATTGCTGTCGCTCACCGGCAGCAGCACGGTGGGGAGCGTCGGCGGGTTATAGGCAATCCCGGCGTTACCGAGGAGTCGCTGTATAGCCGCTGGTTTAAACCGGACATTCATCGTGGCGATGTAGCGCACGCTGCTGCTCTTCTCGCTGGTAATCTCGAAATTCCGCACCATGCCGGCGATTTTATTGTCGCTCAGCTTGGCCGGGTCGGCTGCGCGCTTAGCGTCAAGCCGCTCTAAAAGCGTGCCAAGCGCCGTGCGCTGGCCGTCGAAAATCGCCTTGTCACGGGCGGCGGCGGCGCTGGCCGCCGTCACGTCCACGGCTACCCCATCAACATCAAATACCGCATCGGGGTTAACCGGAGCTGGAGCTGTCGGGGCACTGCCCTGGTCTGGTATCGCCGAACCATAGGGCGTTGGGCTGGGAAAAGCGCCCTGCGCGGCCAGAGGCTGGGAAAATGCGATGGTCAGACCGGCTGCGGCAAGCAGTCTGACGCCGGAAAGGAACTTCATACGGGGCATGGTCTGGCTCATTGCGGGGGCGAAACGCACTTATAATCAAAATTAAGTCTTAACTCCACTATTACCTTCGCCATAAAATTGCTATAGCCAGCGGCGAGAAGAACCCAATTTGCCGTGCCGGAGACCTCGCCATGTTGCGCAATGATAAAGCTCATACGACCTATGCCGATGCTGGCGTGAGTATTGATGCGGGGAACGCGCTCGTCGAAATGATAAAGCCTCTGGCCAAGGCGACGGCGCGCAGCGGCACGACGGCGAGCCTCGGCGGCTTCGGTGCCCTCTTTGACCTCAAGGCGGCAGGTTTCCATGACCCGCTCTTGGTCAGCACGACCGACGGCGTTGGCACTAAGCTGAAAATCGCCATCGCGACCGACATGCACGACACCATCGGTATCGATCTCGTCGCTATGTGTGTGAACGATCTGATTGTGCAGGGTGCGATGCCGCTCTTCTTCCTCGATTATTTTGCCACCGGCCAGCTGGAGAACAAAGTCGCGGCGCGGGTTATCGCGGGCATCGCCGAGGGCTGCAAGCAGGCGGGCGCGGCACTGGTCGGCGGCGAAACTGCGGAAATGCCGGGCATGTATGACACCGGCCATTATGACCTCGCAGGTTTTGCCGTTGGCGCGGTCGAACGCAATGCGGTTCTGCCGCGTCCGGATATCCAGGCTGGGGATGTCGTGCTCGGCGTGGCCGCAAGCGGTGTTCATAGCAATGGTTACTCTCTGGTGCGCCATATCGTGCAACAGGCGAATCTTGACTATCAGCAACCAGCCGCCTTTGCACCAGAACAGACGCTGGCTGCCGCGCTGCTGGCACCGACGCGGATTTATGTGCAGCCGGTTCTGGCCGCACTCAAGTCCGGCGGCATCAAGGGGCTGGCGCATATTACCGGCGGCGGCTTGCTGGAGAATATTCCACGTGTGCTGCCGGATGGTCTCGGCGTTTGGCTTGAAGCCAGCGCCTGGGAAATTTTGCCGGTCTTCCGCTGGCTGCAGCAAACCGGGCGTGTGGCGCCAGAAGAAATGGCGCGCACCTTCAACTGTGGCATCGGCCTGACTATCGTCGTCAGCGCGGCTGATGAGGCCGCAGTGATGCAGTCGCTCACCGAAGCGGGTGAACGCGTTTATCGCATCGGTGAGGTTGAAAAGAACCTTTCGGAAAAACGTGTCATGATCCACGGTCTTGATAAGGTCTGGTAATGCTGCAACTCGGCGTCCTCATCTCTGGTCGCGGCAGTAATTTGCAAGCATTGATTGATGCTTGCGCCACGGTGGGTTTTCCGGCGCGCATTGCGCTGGTTCTGTCCAACAAGCCGGATGCTGCGGGTCTTGGCCGCGCGCAAGCGGCTGGTATCCCGACAGCCGTCGTCAACCACCGTGATTTTGCTGATCGTGAAAGTTTTGAACGCGCTGTTGATGAAAAGCTACAGGAATCAGGCGTTGAATTGCTTTGTCTTGCGGGCTTCATGCGTGTGCTCACCGCCTGGTTTGTGTCCTGCTGGCAGGGCAGGCTCATCAATATTCACCCGT
>JAGOHT010000098.1 GCA_017996055.1 Alphaproteobacteria bacterium | reverse complement strand
GGGGTAACTAATATTTTTTTATCATCTCCCAACAAATGAAACAAAATATCTTTAGTACTTGTTTTGCCATAACTCCCGGTAACACCAACAACAAAAGGTGCTATATCTGATATCTTTGATTTTGCAAACCTGTTCATAGGCAGCATTAATGCGTTTAATTTTCTCGGTGGCGACCGCCACGAATTCTGGCGCCATGCCAGCCGCGACCAGCTTATCGGGGTGATGTTCGACCATCAATTTGCGATACGCTTTTTTGATGGTCTCCGCATCATTCGCGCGCGTTACGCCCAGGATGGCGAAGGGGTCATCTTCGGTCGGTGCCGCGCGCGGTTTTTTCTGCCACTGGCTGTCAGTGCGGCTACCCTGCCATCCCGAACGTTCTTGGCGGTGCGCGGCATACGCTCCGCTGCGCGCCGCGATGAGCTTGAACTCGTAAGGACCAAAACCAAAAATCCGCGCGACATCGCGCAGGAAATAATCTTCGGCCTCGCCAATTCCTTCTCCATCGGCGGCGGCAATCAGCATCAAGCCAGTGAGTAGTTCTTCGAGCACGGCGGGACGGTTGCGGAAGACGCGCCCGAGTTGTGAGGCGCAACTCTCGTAGCCAGCAGCATCTTGCTTGGCCTGGTCAAAGAGCCGCGCCAGCTGCGCTTCCTGCTGGGATGGAATGTTAAAAACGCGCTTGAAGGTGTCAATTTCGCTGCGGCTGACATGGCCATCAACCTTCGCCATTTTCGCGCCAAGTATGACGACGCCGACGGTAAAGGCGACTTGGTCGAGATTGCCGCCGATATTGACTCCAGCCTGCTCGGCCTGGCGCATAAAATCGTTCTTTTCATGTCGCTGCGTATCATAGGCGTGTCCTGCAGCGAGCCCGACCACAAAGCCAGGGAAGCCGAACATTAAACCAAGGCCACCACCGATGAGTTTGCCGAGCATTGAAATTAACCTATAGCGAAGCTTGCGGGCAAAAGCGAACGCGCGTAACGTAGTCGCCTGAGGCGGTCCAGGCAAGGGCAAGCCGGTAGTATCGGTCGTTGAATGAAGCAAAATCAAGGACAAAAACCGCGTGATTGCGCCGCCTTGCTGCGGGCAGCTGGGGTGCGCCCCACTCGTCCAAGGCTGATGCTGGCGGCACAGCTATTTGACGGTCAACATAAACATGTGACGGCGGAGCAGCTCCACGCTGCCGTAACCAAGACCGGCGCCAGTCTAGCCCTGGCGACGGTTTATAATAACCTGCATCAGTTCACGGCTGCGGGCTTACTTAGGCAGGTCGTCGTCGAGGCTGGCAAAATCTATTTCGACACCAATATCAGCGCCCATCACCATTTTTTTGATATGCAGAGCGGGTATCTGACCGATGTGCCGCAACAGGCCGTGGTCTTGCGGCAACTGCCACCCGCTCCCGCAGGACGCACCATCGATAAGGTGGATGTCATCATCCGTCTGCGTTGAGGCGTGGCCGTGCTCGGCGCACTGAAATATGTCTGGCTCGGCTTGCTGATTGCAGGGGCGCTGGTGACGGCCTTCTGGCCGCAGATTGACTTGCAAGCGTCCGGCGCATTTTACCAAACAGGGCAGGGCTTTCCTTGGCGCTACGCACCTGTCACGAATTTCATCCATGACCTCGCGACACTGTGGCTGCCGAAACTGCTCGCGCTAGGCTTAGCCGTTGGCGCGATTTTTGCGCTGGTGTCGCGGCAACCCGCGCGCCCGTGGCTTTTTCTTCTGCTCGTCTTGCTGCTTGGCCCCGGGTTGTTAGCAAACCTTGTGCTCAAGGATCAGTGGGGGAGGGCGCGGCCACTTCAGATAACGGAGTTTGATGGCAAGGCGCACTTCACGCCATATTGGCAACCTTCGCAAGCTTGCGACAAGAACTGTTCTTTCATCAATGGGGATGGTGCATTCGGCTTCGCCTTCGTTGCGGCAGCGTTAATCGCGCGCCGTCGTCGCCTGGTTTTCTTGGCAGGCACAGCCACGGGTATCGTTTTCGGGGTAACACGTGTGCTGATGGGCGCACATTTCCTGTCCGACACAATCTGGTCGGCTATGTTGATGCTTGCTGTCAGCGTTGGCCTCTATGCGATCTGCTATGGGCGTAGTGCCGCTATTGCCGCATGGCGTGAACTTTAGAATAGACCTGCATAAAGCATTTTCAGACTCAGGATAGCCATGAGCAAGGCAAATGCGCGGCGTAACCTGTCGACCGGCAGCTTATGCGTCAGTTGTGCGCCGATGGGCGCAAAAATAAGCGCTCCAGGAATGAGCAGCAACAAAGCGAGCGGATGGACAAGTCCCCAAGTGCCGCCGAGCGGGATGCCGGACGGTGCAGCAGCCAGGAGATAATTGGCAACGCCAGGCACTGCAACCATGACGCCAAAAGTTGACGCCGTGCCAAAGGCGCGCCTAATCGGCAAGCCGATATAACAAAGGGCGGGAACGCCGATAACGCCACCGCCAATGCCTAGCATCGCGGCACTGCAGCCTATGGCACCGGCCATCACGCGCTGCCCAAAAGCGCCGACGGTGTGACCCTGCGGTGTGCCGTCTTGCTGCGGCTTGCTCATCCGCCAGGCCATGAACAACAACATGCACCCGAAGCAAATGCTGAGGATGCTGCCGCTGACATAGCGCGCTAGAAAACTACCTGCGATAGCGCCTATGATAATCATCGGCGACCAAGTGCGGAGTAAGACCCAATCAATACCTTGCCGTTTGTGGTGCGCGCGCAGCGATGCGATTGAGGTCGGGAGAATGGTTGCCAGAGAGGTCGCGACAGCAACGCGCATAGCATAGTCGGTGTCGACGCCGATGAGATGCATGATACCGCTGGTCACTGGCACCAGGATGATGCCTCCGCCGACACCAAAAAGACCTGCCAGAGTGCCTGCAAAACAGCCTGTGATTGCAAATACAAGACCTAGCCCGAGCAGCAAAGCGGGCTGCGCGGCGAATTCTGCCATCATTTGAATTGCCCTTCTTCCTTCAGGATGCTCTACGCTGTCGGCGTCAAGGTTTCAATCGGCAATCGCAAGAGCAGCCCGATTTCGTTGGCCAGAGTCGAAGCTTTGCGGCGGTCGCCGTAGAAAAGCATGATATCGGCGGTTTGCGGTAACCCTATAAGCATAAGGCGCGTGGGGTTGCCTGCACGTAACCCGCCTTGTAAACGCAGCACCCGAAAACGTGAGACGGTAAAACTGCCACGTGGAGCGAGCGTTGAAAGGCCGAGAAGTCTGTCCGGATCTATCGTGATGGTTTTGCAGTCAATGATGCCATGCGCGCCAGCATAATGACGAAAACACCAAAAGGCGGTCCAGAAGTTTGCAAGCGTGATGAGCAGTATTGCCGCGAAGCTCTGCTGGTCCGATATGCTGTGGAGTGTGTGGCTTAGGCCCCAAGCGCCAAAGGAAAGCACGATACCGCAAATAAGGAAGGCGCCACACACCAACCGTCCATGCCGTCGCGTATCAAAACGAATCGACGCAACTACCGGGACAATGCGTTGCGACACGTCCGTGCTAATAAGCTGAATCATATGATTTTTGTGCCGGATTTTCACATTTGCCGCAATGGCATGTTTATGGTATATTAACCTTGCCTTTGGGCTTGCGCTTGTGAAGATCGCGCGAAGCGTCCTTTGCAGCTGGTGCATGACAAAAAACTCTAAGCGGTGGAGTAGAAAAAATGGCAGATGATCTGGCTGGTATGACGGCACAATTCACCGGCGGCGATGTGCGTCCCCGCGACGCAGGTTCAGCGCTGGGGGGTGTTTTGACGAACTCCTTCTTCCCTGGCGCGACTCCTGGTGAAGGCACCGGCGCGACAAGCGCGATGGGATTTGGAGGAACGGGCGAAGGCGCCGGTTCAAGCTATATCGCAGCGAGCCAAAGACTGGCGCAAGTGGCTGCGGCTTCGGCGGCCTCTGCCTATTTGGTTGAGAAAGGCATTCTCGCCAACAATTTGCAAAATGGTAACGGTGACTCCGCAGGTCAGCTGGCGCGTCTCGCTGTCATCAATAGCGCGATGGGTCTTGCCGCTGGCGATATGTGGGGCTCAGGCGGCGGGAAATAACCTGTCGCGTTACCGTGAGCCGACGATGTCATCGATATACCAGCCTTGAAAGAGACTGGCACCGATGATTTTCCCAAACTCCAGAGCCGCATCGCTATCGCAGCGATAGAGGATAATTTTTTCTTTTGGCAGGTTTCGTAGTGCTTGTAAGGCGACGGGATCTTGTGCCTGTTCAATCATATCTTTGCCGCAGCGAATTTTTAGGTAAGCGACGTCGAACGCAGCACAGTTGAGATAGGGCAACATGCCGGGATGCAGCGCATCGAGCGCGACTTTATACCCTTCACGTTTGAGCGCGATGATGGCCGCCTGCGTCGCCTCAAAATTCATCAGCATCTCACCGCGATTAATTTCGAAAGTGATTTGCTGGCGCTGCGTCGGTGCGATGGCGTGGGTAAATTTGGCGAAGGCGGTTCCCAGCACACTTTCAACGGCAATATTCAGATTAATCGGCCCACTGGCCAGACTGGCGGGCTGATCGGCAAAGGCATTGAGCAGGCGGTGGTCAAGTTCGCTGCAGAGCTCCATGAATAGTCGTTCTGGCGTCCGAATGTCGAGACGCGGAAAACGTTCCCGTCGTAATTCTTCCACGCTGACGAAGTATTCCGCCCCCGCCGCCTCCCAGCCATTCGGCGTATTGCGATAGATGGTCTGACTACGAACATAGCGCCGCACATCGATAGTCGCGAACAGCTTGATGATTTGATCAAGCGCCCATGGGGTGATGGGCCCGCGCACCTGTTCGCCATGCAGTGCCAGTTCTGGCGAAGGGTTTGCGGAGCCAATTTGCGCGCTGGCGCGGGCAGCCTCGACATAGTGATTGGCGCGTTCGCGCGCCGCAGCGTAATCCTGCGGAAGTTGAAAGCTCTGCTGCAGCTTCAGAATGTCGGCGTCATCCAGCCCGTATTCGGCCAAGGTTTTCGCGACAGCTGTGAGCACGGCCGTCCGGCCACTGAGTTGATCGGCTGTGATGATGAAGGTATCGCCCTGCGACATAACATGCAGCTGCGCTTTCGCGCTTGCCATCAGCGGCGCAAGTGTGCGGACGATTGCCTCACGTTTTTCGGTTTCAGTCTGCAGCGTGGGAACAGCGCCGAAAGACAAATTGATGGCGGTGCACGGTGTGCCTTGGCGCTGTAGATGCCGCAAGCGCATGATAAAGTCCTGCTCGCGCACGATATCGCCGGGCAGAGCTTTCAGATCATCAACTTCCCAAATACGCATGAAGCTTTCCTGAACAAATGCGTCCTCAAGCTACCATTGCTTTTGCTAACCGAATCTTAAGGCTTAAAACCAGCGCCTCAGTTGGTGTCGGCTTGATACGCAGGGAGCTTTGTCGCTCCAGCCGGAGCAGATGCGGGGCGCTGCGCTGCTATAGTCGTTTGTTGCGTGCCGCTAAGCGCTTTTGCGGCTTGTGAGCCTTGCGCTTGCACAGTCTTGGTGAGGTGTAAGGCAGCCGGTGCTAAGAGAAGCGGTGTTGCCAGTAGGCTGGCGGCTGCTGCCGCCCACATCAATTTGGAATTCATCTTAAAATACTCCTCGTCCATGACTGGAAGCTAACAAAAAAGCGGCTGCGATTCCAGTCCGGGTTTATTTTCAGGCCTGGGCAAAGTATCTGCGCAGCGCCTTTATCGCTGACTTAACCTGCTTCTTAGCTGTGCCGCCTGGCTGGTTGCGACGCTCGACCGCAGTTTTGAGATCAAAGCGGAAATCATTGCGGCTTGGTAAATTGTGGGCTCGCAGCACCTGGTTAACCGTCTCCAGCGGTAATTCATGCACCTGGATTTTTTGTGTCTCCGCTTCCTGCACCAACATGGCAACGGCGCGATAAGCGTCACGGAAAGCGGCGCCATTCTCGACCAATGCATCGGCGATTTCTGTCGCGAGAATATGCCCCTGCTGACACAACGCCTGTGCGCGTTCACCATCAAAGCATAAGGCGCTGATAAAGGGTGGCCAAACAGCCAAGCAAGCCGTTGCTTCATCCAGACTGTACATTAGCACTTTTTTCATTTCGTGTAGATCGCTTCCATAACTGGTAGGCACGGTGCGGACCAAAGCCAGCCCGTCCATCAGAGTCCCGATGAGATGCGCGCCGCGACCGCGCGTTAGCTCCGCGACATCCGGATTGCGCTTGTTCGGCATAATCGAGCTTCCGGTTGACCATGCTGTGGGCAGCTTGAGCAAGCCCACCGGCGTTGCCGACCAATAGACGCAGTCTTCAGCAAGTCGAGTCAGATGTGTGCCAAGCAGGGCAAGGCCACTCAAGGCCTCAATCATAAAGTCACGGTCGCCAACGGCGTCATAAGAGTTGCGTGGCGTGGCGGCAAAGCCGAGCTCTTTCGCGATGGCCGTCAAATCAATTGGCAAGGGCGTGCCCGCCAAGGCTGCAGCACCTAGGGGCATGACGGCGACTGCCGCGCTCGCCGTTTGCTCCAGGCGCAACCAGTCCCGCCGGAAAGCCTCAGCATGGCCAAGCAATACATGCCCTAACCGTACTGGCTGCCCATGCTGCAAATGGGTGGCGCCTGGGACGATGACGTCGATTTGCTGTTCTGCCTGGTCGATGAGCGCGGTCAGCAAAGGCGTCAGAGCGGCATTGATCTGGCGTAGGCTGTCACGCACATAGAGCCGTAAAGTGGTGGCGATGAGGTCGTTGCGCGACCGTCCGGCGTGCATTTTCTTGCCGAGTTCGCCGCAGCGCTCCGTCACAAAGCGCTCGAGATGCATATGGATATCTTCGTCGCGAATACTCCAGATAAAGCGTTCCGCTTGAATGTCGGCCAACGCTTCGGCCAGTGTCGCTTCAATCGCTTTAACTTGCTTTTTAGTAAACATATTTGGTAATGCCGCCAGACCATGCAGCCAGGCAAGCTGCACCGCGACTTCCTGCCGGGCGAGGCGTTTATCCTGTGGAATGCCATGCGTAAAGGCAAAGAGGGCGTCGGGCTGAGTCGAGTTAAGCTTGGATTGCAGGACGGGCATGGTCTTTCCTCAAACGATACGCGCAACTAAAGTTTTATTTGCTTCGCCGCCAGCTTACCGCTATAAGCGCTGCTCACACAACAGCCTGCGTACCGTTACCGCCGATATTTTAAGCGGAAAATCCGGCAACGCGCGTTGTGCCCCACCATCAGAGGAGTCGCCGCATGTCGCAAACCCAGTCCGGTCGTTCAGTGTTAATTTTGGTCGCTAATGGTGTTGATGAAGTGCAATTGACCGAAATGCAGCGCGCGCTGACCAAGGCTGGAGCAAAGTTTACGACAGTCGCACCGGAGCAGGGGCTGGTAAATAGCTGGCATGACAACGCCTGGGGACATTATTTTCCTGTCGATAAGCTCATCGGCGACGTACTTGGCTCGGATTTCGACATGCTAGTGCTGCCAGGCGGCGAACGTTCTGCCACGAAGCTAAAGCAAAATCTTCATACCCGCCGTATACTGAATCATTTCCTAGATGCTAAGAAGACTGTTTCCGCGATTGGCGCTGGCGTCGGCCTGTTGACACTGGCGACCCGTTGCGCTGGCCGCATGGTTGCCGCGCCGGAAGCATTGGTACCGGAATTGACCGCGGCGCAGCTGCAGATTTCCCCCGATGCGATTGAAACAGACGGCAATCTGTTGACGGCGCAAGGGCCTTTGCCGCTGGCCTGGATTGAGGCCTTGTTGGTGACGCTTGGTGCTGAGACTGCTGTCCCGCAAGCCGCTTGAGAAGCAGCTTCCGCTTCGTCGTTCGGGCTGCTACGCATAGGCATGGCTAAAACATTGACGACAAATCCGACTGCCGCTGTTCTCATTATTGGCAATGAGATTTTGAGCGGCAAGACTCAGGACACGAACCTCAACGCAATCGCGCTACGCTTGTTGCCGCTTGGCATTAAGCTAGCGGAGGCGCGAGTTGTTGCCGATGACGAGGAATCCATTATTGCCGCCGCCAATGCGCTGCGCTCTGGCTACAATTACGTCTTCACTACCGGTGGTATCGGGCCGACCCATGAT